>DASTZM010000428.1:0-23845 GCA_035764305.1 Chloroflexota bacterium
CGGACGATGATCTCGCGCGTCGAGCGCCTGGCCGGCTGACGCAGCGGGCCGGCTCGGGGGCGGGCCGAGGCGCTCGAAGACTGGCCCTGTCGGGCGCCTGGGAAGTGGCTCTTGTGAGTGTGGTCGGGGCGCGATACGCTCCCGACTGGGACCGATGGACTCCAGCGCCGCCGGAACTCCGCCAGGCAGGCCGGCCGCAGCGGATGGCTGGCCGGACGACGCGGATGCACTGCTGCGCGCCTACGTGGACGAACCGGGGCGCGAGATCAAGCTGCGCCTGCACGCGCTCGTGCTGGTGCGGCGCGGGGCGCCGGTGCCGGTGGCGGCGCGGGCCGTGGGGGCTTCGGTGCCGTCGGTTCAGCGCTGGGTGGACTGGTACCGGCAGGGCGGGGTGGACGAGGTACGGCGGCGGCAGTACCGCGGCCGGGTGGCGCGCCTGACGCCAGCGCAGCAGCGGGCGCTCCTGGAGCGCGCGCGGCGCCAGCCGTTTCTGACGACGCAAGAGGCGCAGCGGTGGACGGAGGCGCAGCTGGGGGTGCGCTACACGCACTCGGGCATGCGGTGGCTGCTGGAGCGGCTGGGCCTGAAGGATCCGGGGCACCCACTGCGGGAGACGCGGTTCAAGTAGGGCCGCTGGGAGCGGCGCCGCGTGCCGCGCGCTACCATTTCGCATGGAGCAGCATCCCGAGCGAGTCCACCCGGCGGCGGTCATCGACCGGCCGAGCAAGACGCCCATCCCGGGCGTGCCCGACGCGGAGACTAGCTCTCCGCTGACGCCGCGCGACGAGCAGACGGCGCGCTCGCTGGCCCTGGATGCGCTCGACCGGGCCGAACCGTCGCTGGCGCAGATGGACCGGCTGACGCCGCGCGCCAAGTTCGCCGGCTTCGCTTTGACGTTCGACGACGTCCTGCTCCTCCCCGGCCGCTCGGACGTGCCGCCCTCGAGCGGCGACACGTCGACCGTCCTGACGCGGCGGATCGGGCTGAACATCCCGATCGTGTCGTCGCCGATGGACACGGTGACCGAGGCGCGCATGGCGATCGCGCTGGCGCGCGAGGGTGGAATCGGGGTCATCCACCGCAACCTGACGATCGAGGCGCAGGCGATCGAGGTCGACAAGGTCAAACGCTCCGAGGCGGGGATGATCGTGGAACCGGTCACGCTGCGTCCGACGGACACGCTGGCGGACGCCGAAGCGGTGATGCAGCGCTACCACATCTCGGGCGTGCCGATCACCGACAAGCACGGGAAGCTGCTGGGCATTCTGACAAACCGGGACACGCGCTTCGAGACCGATTCGTCGCGCCCGATCTCCGAACTGATGACGCGCGAGAACCTAGTGACGGCGCGGGTCGGCACGACGATGGACGAGGCGACGGAGACGCTGCGCAAGCACAAGATCGAGAAGCTGCCGATCGTCGACGAGCAGGGCTACCTGAAGGGGCTGATCACGGTCAAGGACATCCAGAAGAAGCTGCTCTTCCCACGCGCGACGAAGGACGATCGTGGCCGTCTGCGGGTTGGGGCGGCGCTGGGGGTGGGCAGCGACGCGCGCCAACGCGCGCGCGAGCTGGTCGGCGCCGGGGCGGACCTGCTGGTGATGGACATCGCGCACGGCCACTCCGAGGCGGTGATCGGGATGGTGCGCTGGCTGAAGGAGACGTTCGACGTCGACGTGGTGGGCGGGAACGTCGCGACGGCGGAGGGCGCGCGGGATCTGATCGAGGCGGGGTCGGACGCGCTGCGGGTGGGGATCGGCGCGAGCGCGATCTGCACGACGCGCATCGTGACGGCGGCGGGTGTGCCGCAGCTGACGGCGATCTACGAGTGCGCGCAGGAGGCCGCGTACCACGGGATCCCGGTGATCGCCGACGGCGGCATTCAGTATTCCGGCGACATCGCGAAGGCGATCGCGGCGGGGGCGAACGCGGTGATGCTCGGGTCGCTGCTGGCGGGGGTGGACGAATCGCCGGGTGACGTGCTGATCTTCCAGGGGGAGCACTTCAAGGAGCACCGCGGCATGGGCTCGATGGGGGCGATGGAGGCACGGCGCCACGCGCGGGACCGCTACGCGCAGGAGGGGGCGTTCAAGACGGTGCCGGAGGGAATCGAGGGGCGCGTGCCGTATAAGGGCAAGCTAGTCGATCTGGCGTTCCAGCTGGTGGGAGGGCTGCAGGCGGGGATGCACTACGTCGGCGCGGCGACGATCCCGGAGATGCAGCACAAGGCGCAGTTCATTCGGATCAGCGGCGCGTCGCTACGCGAGTCCCACCCGCACGACATCACGATCACGAAGGAAGCGCCGAACTACGGGCTGTTCTCAGGACCGCGCTAGGGGCGGCTGACTCACGGCGTCTCGATTGCGCCAGCCGAAGGGCGTCGGCGCGTTCGTGGGCACCGGAGGCGCGGCGCGGCGCTGTGCCTGTCCCACGTCGCGGCGGAGCACGCGCTGGTGATAGAAGATCACGAGGCCGCTGACGGCGGCGACGGCGAGGGCGCGCGCGAGGTTGGTGATGGCGCCGGCCGTGGCGGATTCTCCGAGGACGAGCAGGAGTAGCTCACGCGCGGCGGCGACGCCGGCGCCGAGCAGCGCGAGCACGGCGGCGCCGAGCGCGACGTAGAGATAGATCCGCCGGGCGAGCGAGCCCACCTCCTCGTGCCGTGCGGCGACGGGACCCCAGTGGCGGGCCCAGACGGGCAAGCCGACCAGCAGCAGCGAGACATAGAGGCTGGTCTGCTCGCGCCACCAGTCGGGAGATCCGACCGCGCGCGGCGCGGCGGTGGCGAGGTCGGCGAGGGTCCACAGGAGTCCACCCGCGCCGGCGGCGAGCACGGCGAGGGCAAGCAGCGCGACGAGGTAGACGTAGAGGCGGCGCACGGCCACCTGGCCGGGCAGCGCGTCCTGGGCGGCGCGCTGGCGCGCGATCTCGTGACGCTGGAAGAGCCACGCCGCGCCATAGACCAGCGCCAGGGTCGCGGGCGCGCCCATCGCGACGAGCAGGTTGCCGCCTACGCCACCGGGGCGCTCGACGCCGAGCACCCGGCCGAGGGTGTAGTAGAGGAGCTGCCAGGCTCCCTCCAGCGTGCGCTCGACCGCGACGGCGAGCGCGAGGAACAGGTAGACCGGGCGGAGGGTGGAGCGCACATCCTGCGCCTCCAGCGCGTCACGCGGGGGTCCGGCGGCGACGAGCCGCCGGTGGGTGAGCCATATCGGCAGGGCGAGGAGCGTGGTGGCGGCGGCGCCGGCGAAGCCAAACGGCGTCGCGGTGACGAGCGTTCCGGTCGCGGCGCTGGCGAGTGTCTCCCACGCCAGGCGCGCAACGCGCGTGGCGTCGCGCAGCAGATACATCAGCGCGACGAAGGCGACGCCGTACACGTACCAGCGGCGCAGCGTGGCGCCGCCGCCCGCTTCGCCGACGGCTACCCGATCGGAGGCGGCGACGCCGCGGTGGTACAGCCACAGGATGGCGCCGACCACGAGCCAGGGAAGCTGCGAGGCGATCTGACGGCCGGTGTTGACCACGGCGCCGCGCGATTCATCGAGCAGGGCGCGCAGGGCCGCTTCGAGCGCGTTCTGGCCCGAGGCGGCGATGGCGACGATGGCCACGGCCATGACGGCGTAGAGATAGAGGCGCCGCAGCGTGGCGGCGCGCTCGCGCGGATCGCGGCGGGAGGTGCGCGCGGCGAGCCCCCAGTGGAGGAGCCAGACGGGGACGCCGACGAGGAGCCAGGCGGCGTTGAGCGCAACGCTGCGGCGCAGGCCGGCGCCGCCGACGGCGCCGAGGGGATAGAGCGCGTCCACGAGTGCGCGGCCGAGCTCGGCGGCGCCCCACGCCGCGACGTGGAGCCCGACGAACGCCACGAGGTAGAGGTAGAGACGCCGGACGGCGATCATCGCGCCGGCGTGGGGGTTGCGCCAGCTGAGCCGCCCGGCGGTGTGGCGGGGCTCGGCGTGGGCGGCGTCGCCGTAATCACGATCACGCTGGGCGGCGCGGGCACGGTGAGGCGCTCGCTGAAGTAACGGTACTCATCGGGCGGCACGGTGATGCGCCACTGGCCGCGCTGCTGCTCGAGGCGCGCGGTCATGCGATTGGTGTAGGTGCTGGGACCGAAGATCGGGGGGCCACCGCCCGAGGAGGTCCGGCTCAGGTCGACGCGCGCGGAGGCGCCGGTGACCTCGACGGCGTCGATGGCGACGCGCCCGTCGCGGCCGCCGCGGTAGGTGCCCGTGGCGCGGCGGATGAACTCGTCCTTCGTGACGTCGGTCTGCTGGCGCTCGCCGAGCAGATTCCAGGCGTCCTCGGGGCGGCCGCTCTCGATGGCCTCGACGTAGGCGCGGACGGTGCCCTCGGGGGTGGTGAGGTCGGCGGGAGAGGGGCTGCGGCGGACGACGAGCACGACCGCGATACCGAGCACGACGAGCGCGATCGTGCCCGCGACGATGCCCCAGGTGAAGCGGTCCATGGACTCAGTCCTTCCTAACGGTAAACGCCGCGGCTATACTGCCGCTTAGAACGGATTCTCTAAGCCGATGCCGCTCCTCGCGCCCGTGATCCGCGCCGCGCGCCAGCGCAGCCAGCAGCTGCAGGCGTCGCTCGGCGTCGCGCAGCTCGCCGCGTGGCGCTCGATGCTGGCGCCGCGCTGGCTGCCGCTGCCGGCGGTGGGCGGCATGAACGGCGCCAATGGGTCACACGGCGCGGTGGAGCGCCGCGTGGACCTGGCGGTGGACGGCACGAGCCACACGGTGCAGCTGCAGAACGGCGCGCACTTCGTGCTGGCGGTGGCGGCGGCGCACGGGCCGGACTACTGCTGCCGGGAGCAGGCGGACATGGAGATCCTGCCGGCGCGCTACGACGACGGGCAGGCGTCGAGCGCGCGCGACTTGCTGATGCGCGCGCTGGAGGCGCAGGTGGCGACGCTGGCGGCGACGGCGGTGAGCGAGCGGGGCGAGGCGGGCCGCGCGACGCTGTGGGTGGATGGCTCACTGTACGCGGATCTCTCGCACATGGCGGGCGCGCCCGAGAAGGTGCAGTGGGGTGGGGCGACCGAGCGTGCCGGGCACCTGCTCCGCACGACCGCCTCGCTGCTGTCGCACGCGGAGCAATCGGGCCTGTGGATCCTGGGCATCGGGAAGACGCAGCGGGCGGGGTTCCTGTTCGACGCGCTGACGTCAACGCCGATGCCGGCGCCGCCGGCGAGCGCCGACGTGGAAGTCGACGGAGGTCACCCGGCCGACGGCGAGCTGCTGGCGACGATGCCGACCGGGTGGTCTTGGCCGATCGTGCTAGACGGGCGTCGCTTCCCGATCACGAGCGCCCTGGCGCGCGACACGCTGGCGAGCGCGCCGGCGATCATCTCCACGTACATCCGCCCCCACGCGGCGGATCTGCCGCTGCGGCTGGACGTGCCGGCGAGCGCGGTGGGGTTCGACGACCGGTTGATGCCCGACAGCGCCGATGCGGCGCGATCCTGGCCGGCGTGGGTCCCCGATCCGGAGGTGGTAGCGCCGGTGGTGCGCGCCGCGCTGGCCGCGTACGGCGGCATGAGCGTCTACAACGCGCCGCTGTACGCGGTCGACCGGCTGGTGCGCCTGCCGCGGCGCGAGCTGGAGCTGCGGTACCTGCCGGTGTGCGAGCGGGTGGCGGGGCTGCGGCCGGGAAGCCTGGGGATCAACCGGGGCCGGCGCCGCTTCCTGGTCTCCTAAGCGCCGCGCGCCGCGTACACTGCGGCGGTGCGGGCCCTGTATGCGCTGTGGGCCCTGCTGTTCGTGTGCCTGGGCCTGTGCATCGCAGTGCTGGGCCCATCGATCCCCGCCTTTCGGGACGAGTTCGGCGTCTCGCTGGCCGGCGCGGGGGTGCTGTTCACGGTCCACTCGTGCGGGTACCTGGGTGGCGTGCTGGTCGCGGGTCCACTGGCGGACCGGCGCGGGCGGCGGCTGGTGGCGGCGATCGGCGCGGTGGGGCTGCTGGTGGGCACGGCGCTGGCGGCGCTGGCGCCGGGCTGGGGCTGGTTTCTCGGCGCGATGGTGCCGTCAGGGATCGGCTTCGCTTTCACGGACGTCGCGCTCAACGCGGCGATCGGCGACGCGGTGACGGACGCGCGGCGGCGCGCGGCGGCGATGAACCTGCTGCACGGCGCCTTTCCGCTGGGGACGCTTGTGGCGCCGGCGGCGCTGGCGGTGGCGTGGCAGCTGGGCGCGACGTGGCGGCACGCGTTCGTCGCGATCGCGGGAGTGATCGCGCTGGCGCTCCCCGCGCTGCTGGTGGGACGGCCGCGCTGGCCGGCGCACGCGCCGCACGAGGCGGACAGCGGGGGGCTGGGGGTGCTGCGTCTGCTGCGCGAACCGCGGCTGGTGCGTCTGGCGGCGCTCCAGGGGCTGTACGTCGGCGTCGAGCTGGGCATCCCCGGCTGGCTGGCGACGTACCTGATCGACGGGTTCGGCGCGTCGGTCGGGGTGGGGGCGATCGCGACGTCGGCGTACTGGGGCGGGTTCCTGGCCGGCCGGCCGGCAGTGGCGTGGCTGACGCACCGCTACGAGCCGGGGCGGGTCGTGTTTCGGCTGCTCATTCTTGCGGTCGCGGCGGCGGCGGCGGGCGTGATCGCGCCGGGGCCGACGTGGGCCGCGGCGGCGTACGTCGTGGCGGGTGTCGCGATCTGCGGGGTGTTTCCGACGGTGATGGCGGTGGCGCTGCACGACCGGCCGCGCGACTCGGGGGCCGTCGCGGCGCTGATCACGGCCGCGGCGTCGCTGGGCGGCCTGACGTGGCCGTGGCTGGTGGGCGCGGTGGCCGACGGTGCGGGCGTGCGCGCCGCGATGGCGACGGCGGGCGCACCGCTGCTGGCGATGATCGCGCTCGCGCGGTCGATGGACAGCGCCGGTGTCGCGCAAGACGCGGATACACTCTGAGACGTGCCCACTACACTCCGGCTGGCGGTGCCGGGACTGATCGAGCGGCCAGCGGTCGGCACGACGTGCTGTGCGTCGACGGCGGAGGCGATCATCGCGCAGGAGCTGAGCATGCTCCCGGGGATCGACGACGTCGAGGTGGACCTGACGGCGGCGACGGTGGACGTGACGTACGACCCGTCGGCGGTGAAGGTGGACGGAATCACCGCCGCGCTGGAGGAGATCGGCTACCCCGCGACGCGCGTGTGACGGGGCGGGACGGGCAGGAGGTCCGGGCGTGATCGAGCCGCCGGAGTTCGTCCGCCGGCTGGCGCCGGAGCCCGAGCTGGCGCGCAACGCCGCGTTCGCGCTGTTCACGCTGGCGTATCTGGACGCGGTCGGGCTTGCGCCAGCGCCCAGCGGCGCGCCGCTGCGGGAGCGCGTGGACGGTGTGCGGGGGACGAACGAGCACCTGCTCGCTTCCTTCGGCGACGGCGCGCTGCGCGACGGATTGGCGTCGGTCGATCCGGGCGCGGCGCGCGACCTGGAGGGGTGGGCGCGCGCGCAGCGGCTGGAGCGCGAAGAGGCACAGGTGGCGTACGAGCTGGGGGTCCTGGCGCTGGGCGCGGCGCTGCCGCCCGTGCTGGTGCGGGGGCTGCGCGAGCTGACGCTGGCGCCCGACACCACGGTGGCCGAGCTGCCGAACGGGGCGGGCTATCCCACGGTGTTCCTGGCCTCGCTCCACCCGCAGTGGGAGGCGGCAGCGTGCGCCACGCTGTACGTTACGTCGATCGACGCGCGCCAGCTCGCCGCGTGGGCGATGCTGCTCCTGACGCGGAGGCTGGAGACGCCAGCGGTGGTCACGGTCGACGATGCCGGCCGGTTCGCAGGGGGGACCGAGTACGACCTCGCGGTCTCGTACAACCCACCGGCGGGCCTCGACGTGGGAAGGCTGGTGCGCGCGGCGCGGCTGGTAGTCGTGTAACCTGGTCACCCGGATGCAGCCGCCCCACGCGCCGCCCGCGACGCAGGCGCCGCCGGTGATATCGGTCGTCGCGCCGGTGTTCAACGAGGCGGAGCTGCTCCCCGCGTTCTGCGACGAGATGCGGCGCGTCCTGGAGGAGATCGGCGAGCCGTGGGAGATCGTCCTGGTAAACGACGGCTCGCGCGACGGGTCGCTGGAGATCATGCGCCAGCAGCACGCGCGTGACCCGCGCATTAAGGCGCTGAGCTTCTCCAAGAACTTTGGGGGGCAGCTGGCGATCACGGCCGGCCTGGACTACGCGCGCGGCGACGCCGTGGTGATCATCGACGCCGACCTGCAGGACCCACCGGTCGTGGTGAAGGAGCTGATCGCGCGGTGGCGGGAGGGGTACCAGGTGGTGTACGCCCAGCGGGCGAGCCGCGCGGGGGAGACGTTCTTCAAGAAGCTGACGGCGGCGGTGTACTACCGCCTGATCCGGGGGATCGCCAACGTCGACATCCCGCTGGACACGGGCGAGTTCCGGCTGCTGGACCGCACGGCGGCGGACGCGCTGCGCGGCATCCGCGAGCAGCACCGCTACCTGCGCGGCCTGGCGGCATGGATCGGGTTCAGGACCATCGCCGTGCCGTACGAGCGTGCGGCGCGGGCGGCGGGCGAGACGAAGTACACGCTGTCCAAGATGCTGCGCCTGGCGGTGGACGGGATCACGAACTTCTCATACCTGCCGCTGCAGCTGGCGAGCTATCTCGGTTTTGTGATCGCCGGGCTGAGCCTGATCGCCATCCTGGTGACGATCTACATCAGACTCTTCGTGGCGGGCGGGCACGAGCTGGCAGGCCAGGCGACGACGCTGGTCACGGTGCTGTTCCTAGGTGGGATCCAGCTGATCTGCCTGGGCGTGCTGGGCGAGTACCTGGGGCGGATCTATGACGAGGTGAAGCGGCGGCCGCTGTACATCGTCTCCGAGGCGCTGGGCTTCGACCCGCCGGCGTGAGCAGGGCGATCGAGCTGGCGGAGGCACTGATACGCATCGCCTCACCCAACCCACCAAGCGAGGAGCGGGCCGTCGCCGAGGCGCTGGCCACATGGCTGCGGGGCGTGGGAATCGAGGCGGAGGTGCTGGGGGTGGGCGCATCAGACGCGCCGCAGGCCAACGTCTTCGCGCGTGTGCGCGGCAGCGGCGAGCTGCCACCGCTGGTCCTGAGCGGGCATCTGGACACGGTGCCGGCGGGGGAGGGGGCGTGGCGGCGTGACCCGCTGAATCCGGAGCGCCGCGACGGGCGGCTCTACGGACTCGGCGCGGCGGACATGAAGGGTGCGGTGGCCGCGATGTGCGTTGCCGCCGCGCGGGTGGCGGCGACGGCTGCCGAGCGACCGCTGCGCGGCGACCTTCTCCTGGCGTTCACGTCGGGCGAAGAGACGGGCTCAGCCGGGGCGCGGGCGCTGGCGCGCTCGGGGCGCCTGGACGGCGCGGGAGGGATCGTGATCGGCGAGCCGACCGCCAACCGGGTGGGGATCGCCGAGAAGGGTGGGATCTGGCTGGACCTGGAGCTCTCCGGGCGGACGGCACACGGGTCACTTCCCCACCTGGGCGCGAACGCCGCCGCGGGGCTGGCGGAGGCGCTGGTCCGGCTGGAGCGCGCGGCGGAGTCGGATTCGCCCGGCGGGCTGAGCGTGGCGGAGCGACGCCTCAGGGACGCGCTCTGGCGCCCGGCGCACCCGATGCTCGGCGAGCCGACTCTGACGTTGACGCGACTCGCGGGTGGGGTCGCGACGAACGTCGTGCCCGACCGCGCGACGGCGGTGCTGGACGTCCGCACACTGCCGGGACAACCGGGTGGGGCGATCCTGGAGGGCGTGGCCGGCGTGCTGGAGGAGGTCGCCGGGCGGCGTGGCTTGCAGGGAACGGTTGGGTCGCGCGGCGAGCGGGTCGCGCTGGAGACACCGGCGGAGCATCCGCTGGTGCTGGCGTGCGCCGTGGCGGTGAGCGCGGCGACGGGGCGCGCGGCGGAGCGCTGCGCGCTGACGGGGGCGACGGACGCGACGGAGCTGGTCCCGGCGCTGGGAGCGCCGTTCGTGATCTGTGGTCCGGGGCACATGGACCAAGCGCACCAGCCGGACGAGTGGGTCTCGCTGGGCGCGCTGGAAGAGTCGGTCGAGATCTACGAGCACCTGGCGCGCGCGCTGCTGGGCGCGGGAGGATAGACGGCTACCGGCTCGCGGGCGGGCGGCGGTCGAGGACCGCCATCTCGGTACACTTCGGCGCGATGCGACTTTCGCTGCCGCGCACCATTCTGGTGGTGCTTCTGGTGGTCTGGCTGCTGGTGGTCCTGGGAAGCGCGGCGAGCATGGGGTTCTTCGGGAACATGTTCGAAGGGGTGGCGGGGGGGATGTTCGGGGACATGTTCGGGTCGACGGTTGGTTCCGTTACCGGAGTATCGGCGACGCCAACGGTACGCCGGTAGCCCTGGTCCCCGAAGGGGGGTGGGGTGGCACGCTTTCTGCCTCCTAGTGGACGCGGCAGTTAACTCCCAAGGAGGCTTTGTAAGCGTATGGACTTTCTCGCGTGGCTCTTGATTGGAGCGATCGTCGGTGGTATCGCCAGCATGATCGTGCCTGGCCGGACGCCGGGCGGCATCATCGGCGCGATCATCGCCGGTCTGGTGGGCGGGTGGCTCGGCGGCATGCTGTTCTCGATGTTCTTCGGGGCCGGCCCGTCGAGCTTTATCGGCTCGCTGGTCGTGGGCGTGATCGGTGCGGTAATCGTGCTGTACGCGCTGCGCGCGATGACCGGGCGGTCGCGCACGACGTACTAACCGTCTAAGAAGCCCCAAAAGGAAAGGCCCCTCCCGTGTGGGAGGGGCCTTTCCTTTTGGGCGCGGTACAGTTGCCGGCGCGTGGACGCGTGGACCGTCGCGGGAGTTGCGGTGGCGGTCGCGGCCGCGGGGCTGGCTTTCGCAGTCTGGGCGGTGCTGGCGTCGCGCGCGGGGCTCACCCGGGCGACGGCCGCGGCGGTCGCCAACCGGGAGCAGATCGGGCAGGCGAAGGCGGCGGCGCAGACGGCGCGCCAGGAGGCGTCGGCCGCGGTCAAGCGCCTGGCGGAGGTGGAGCGCAAGCTGATCGACTCCGAGGCTGAGCTGAAGGGCGCGCTGCAGCGCGCCGGGCAGCTGGAACAGCGCCTGGCGGAGACCGAGGGCCGCCTGCAGGAAACGGTGGGCCGGCTGGAGGAGACAGAGGAGCGCTTGCGCCAGGCGACATCGGCCGAGGTGACACCGCCGCGCATCCCGTCGGGTCGCAGCGCCGCGCGACTGGAGGACCTGCGGGCGACGCTGCGAGCTCAAGCGGCCGAGGCGGCGAGCCAGGAGCCGGGGACATGACGACGACGGGCGCGACATCCAAGGTGCCGGCGGTGTACGAGCGGCTGGGCATCGCACCGGTGGTCAACGGCGCCGCGACGCTGACGCGCCTGGGGGGCTCGGTGATGCCGCCGACGGTGGTGGAGGCGATGGTCCAGGCGGCGGGCGCCTTCGTGCCGCTCGACGAGCTGCAGCGCGCAGCGGGGCGACGCCTGGCCGAGCTGACGCACAACGAGGCGGCGTACGTGAGCAGTGGGGCGGCGGCGGGGCTGGTGCTGGCGACGGCGGCGTGCATCACGGGCGCCGATCCGGAGAAGATGGCGCTCCTCCCCCGGCCGGAGAAGATCGCGGGCGGGCGGCACAAGGTGGTGGTGTTCCGCTCGCAGCGCAACGGCTACGACTTCGCGGTGCGCCAAGTGGGCGTGGAGCTAGTGGAAGTGGGTCCGACGCGCGCGCAGGCGGCGGCGTCGCCGCCTGACCCGGAGCAGCTGGCGGACGAGCTGTTCGAGGCGATCGACGAGCGGACGGCGTGCGTAACGTACTTCGCGGGGGGCCACTACGCCACGGGCGCGCTGCCGATCGAGAAGACGGTGGAGCTGGCGCACCAGCACGGCGTGCCGGTGGTAATCGACGCCGCGGCGCAGGTCCCGCCGGTGGAGAACCTGTGGCGCTTCACCGGGCGACCCGGTCCGGCGCTGTGGGCGCAGGCGCAGGCGCGCGCCGGCGTTCAGGAGGCGCAGCCGGCCAGGGCGGAGACGGTGCCGGTGGGCGCCGACCTGGCGGTGTTCTCGGGTGGGAAGGGACTGTGCGGGCCGCAGCCGAGCGGGCTCATTCTGGGGCGCGCGGACCTGATCGACGCGATTGGGCGGCAGGGCAACCCGAACGCGCTGATTGGCCGGCCGATGAAGGTAGGGAAAGAGGAGATCTGCGGCCTGGTGGCTGCGGTGGAGTGGTACCTTTCGCTCGACCTCGACGCGCTGGCGGCGGACTACGAGCGGCAGTGCCGCGTCGTGGTCGACGCGCTGCGTGACGTGCGAGGCGTGGAGGCGCGCCGCGACTGGCCGAACGAGGCGGGGCAGCCGCTGCCGCGCGTGCACGTGCGGTTGAGCGAGGGCGCGGCGCTGACGCGCGACGGGCTGCAGGACGCACTGCGCGCCCACCGACCGCGGATCGAGCTGTCCGGCGCGGGCGCCGACGGCGTCTACGTGAACCCGCAAACGCTCGGGCCCGGTGAGGCCGAGCTGATCGCCGAGACGCTGCGCAGCCTCCTGTCCCGCTGATGGCCGATGGCCCGCGCGCGCTGAGCCCCACCGAGTGGGAGCAGCTCAATCACGTGGTGGGGACGGTGTTCCGTCCCACGATGTTCCAGAACTACCCGCAGCTGTTCAACGAGGCGAACATCGAGAACCTGCGGGTCGTGGGCGACGGTGGGGCGCTGGTGTGCCACGTGGGCATGACGGAGCGGCCGGCGACGCTGGCGGGCTGCCGGATCGACGTGGCGTCGATCGGCGCGGTGGCGACGCTGGACGAGCACCGCGGCAAGGGCTACGCGTCGGCCGCGTTCCAGGACGCGTGCGACAAGGCGGCGCGCGACGGGATCGACGTGATGCTCATCTCGGGCGGGCGCCGGCTGTACGTGCGTGTGGGCTGCCGTGCGGTGGGGCTTGACTGGGACTTCACGCTGGACGAGGCACAGGCAGAGCGGCTGGCGTCGGCGCGCCCGCCGGGGGGCGGGGGGTTCACGTTTGCGCCGGTCAGCGGCGCGGACATCCCGGAGATGCGCGCGCTGCACGCCGCGGAGCACGTGCGCTACATCCGGCGTGCCGAGGACTGGGAGATGGCGCTCGACTGCCGGGTGGTGATGAACACGCCGTCGGATTTCTGGGGCGTGCGTCTGGGGGATGTGCTGGTGGCGTACGTGATCGTGCATCAGCCGGACAAGGTGCGCCGCCGGCCGGAGGATCCGGCGATGGTGCGGGTGGTGGAGTTCGCGGGGCAGCGTGCGGCGGTGTTCGCGTCGCTGCCGGAGCTACGACGCCACTACGGGACGCCGTCGATCAGGATCCACGTGCAGGGCAGCGACCCGGTGATGGCGGGCGTGCTGCGGCGGGGGACTGGACTGGACGGGACTCCGGTCGCATCCTCGGGGACGCTGCGGGTGATCAACTTCCCGCAGCTGATGGAGCGCTGCCGGCCGCTGCTGGCCGAGCGCATCGGGTGGGGAGCGGTGGAGGGGATGACGTTCCGCGCGGAGGCGCCGCCGGGGAGCGAGCGCGGCGGGTTCTCGATACGACGCGGAGGCGCGGAGGTGCGGGTGGCGGACCTGGGCTCGCTGGCGTGCCTTCTGTTTGGGTCGCGCACGCGCGTGGAGGGAGACAGTGAGCCGACGGGCGACGCGACTCTGCTCGCCGATCTGGCGCGGGCGCTGCCTCTGCCGACACTGTGGTATGGCATCAGCTATGTGTAGCGGTGGGCGCAGCCTACTAACGCCCTGCGCTCCGGCTGCGCCGGTGCTCGGTTGTTGGTACGGCATCAGCTACGTCTAGTGGGAGTGCTTGTCGCGATCACGGGGGGAACGTCGTCGGGGAAGACGACGCTGGCGCGGGCGGTCTCGGCCGAGCTGGCCGACGTGCCGCACCTGGTGCTGAGCCAGGACACATACTTCAGCGACCTCTCGCATCTGCCCGAAGATCAACGGGAGGCGGCGCGCACGGCGAATCGCCCCGAGGCGGTGAACTGGGACGCGCTGGTGCCCCAACTGGAAGCGCTGAAGCGCGGCGTGGGGATCACCCACCCGGTGCCGGGAACACGCGCCCACGCGCGGGGCGACGCGCCGAGCAGCCTGGGGCCGGTGGACGTGGCGCTGGTGGAGGGGCACCTGCTGCTGACCGAGGAGCGCGTACGCGACCTGGCCGACCTGAAGGTGTTTGTCGAGTGTGACGTGGAGGTGCGCGTCCTGCGGCGGATCACGCGTGACACGGGCCGCGCGCCCGAGAACCCGGAGGCCCTGCAGCGGTCGCTGGCGTGGTACTGGCGCGACGTCCTGCCGAACAACCAGCGCTACACGACGCTGCAGCGCGGCTACGCAGACCTGATCATCCCGCACGACAAACCGAACCCACTCGCCGCGCCGCTGCTGGCGGCGTGCATCCGGCATCTTCTGGCCGGCTAGCCCGGCCGGGCAGCGGCGGCGGCGCCCGACGATGCGCGTGGGCTGTCACACGCTGGTGTTCGGCGCGGTTAGTGGGCGCGCGGCGCTGCACGAGATCACGTCCGCGGGCTTCGACGCGGCGGTGGTGGCGCAGATTCGGGGGCAGGCGGAGCACGCGACTGACCTTGCACCGGCCGACAGCGAGGGGAGCGGGCTGATCGCGGTCGACGCGGCGACGCACGAGGTGGGGCCGGGCGGGGTCGCGATCGAGCACGCCGCGCGGCTGGGCATCGAGCTTGCGCTCGTGGCGCCGGGCGGCCTTCCGGGGGGTAGACCGCGGACGCGGATCCTGTCTGACGCCGCCGCCGCGCGGGGCGTGCGCCTGGCGGTGGTGCCCCGCGCGGGCTCGGCGATCCCAGACGCGGAGATGGCACTGCGCTTCGCCCAGCGTGTGCCGAACGTCGCGCTGTGGCCGGACACGAGTCACCTGGCGCGGGCGGGCGATGACCTGGCCGGCGCGGCGCGGGCGCTGGCGCCGTATTCAGCGGGCTGGTTCATGCGCGACCACCGAGGCACGGGCGGCGGCCCGGGCGCCTTCGAGGATCAGGTGCCCGGCCGCGGCACGCTGGATCTGGCGGGGACGATCGCAGCGCTGGCGGACGCGGGCTTCGAGGGCCCGCTGGTGTTCCACGCGGTGGGCCACCTGCCGGGCGGCCGGGCGCGACCCGAGTACCCGATGGCGCGTGTGCGGGCGCTGGCCCGCGAGGCGCGCGACTACCTGTCGGCGCTGTCCAGGTAGCGGACGAGCTCGGCGGCGCGCCCGACGTAGGACGAGGGCGTGAGCGCAAGCAGGCGTTCCTCGTCGGCCCGGGGGAGATCCAGGCTCTTGACGAAGCGCTCGAGTCCCTTCTGGGTGACAGAGGTGCCGCGCGTCAGCTCCTTCATGCGCTCGTAGGCGCCCGGGTGGCCCAGGCGGCGCATGACGGTCTGGATCGCCTCGCCCAGCACCTCCCACTCGTCGTCCAGCGCGCGCTCGAGGGCATCGCGATCGACGTCGACGCGGCTCACACCGCGCCGCGCGGCGTGGAGCGCCACCAGGGAGTGTCCGAAGGCGGTCCCGATGTTGCGCAGCGCGCTGCTGTCGGAGAGGTCGCGCTGGAGGCGTGACACGGGCAGCTTGGTGGCGAGGTGCTCGAACAGCGCGTTGGCGATGCCGAGGTTTGCCTCCGAGTTCTCGAAGTCGATCGGGTTGACCTTGTGTGGCATGGTCGACGATCCCACCTCGCTGGCGACGACCTTCTGCCGGAAGTAGCCGAGCGAGATGTAGGACCACATGTCGCGGTCGAAGTCGAGGGTCACGGTGTTGAAGCGGATCGCGGCGTGGAACAGCTCGGCCATGTAGTCGTGTGGCTCGATCTGCGTGGTGAGCGGGTTCCAGGTCAAGCCGAGCCGCTCGACGAAACGGCGGGAGATGTCGGGCCAGGGGGCGTCGGGATACGCGACGGCGTGCGCGTTGAAGCTCCCCACCGCGCCGCTGAACTTGCCGAGGTATTCCTGGCGCGACAGGTGGCGAAGCTGGCGCTGCCAGCGCGAGACGAAGACGGCGAGCTCCTTGCCGAGAGTCGACGGGCTGGCGGGCTGGCCGTGCGTGTGGGTCAGCATCGGGGTGCCCGCGTGCTCCTGGGCGAGGCGGCGCACGTCTCCGACCAACTGCTCGGCGAGCGGAAGCCAGACGTCGTGGACGCCGCGCCTGAGCATGAGGCCGTAGGCGTTGCCGTTGATGTCCTCCGAGGTGCACGCGAAGTGCACGAACTCGCTGAGCTGCTAGAGCGACGTGTCCTTCAGGCGCTCCTTGATGAAGTACTCGACCGCCTTGACGTCGTGGTTGGTGGTGCGCTCGATGGCTTTGACGCGCAGCGCCGCCGTCTCGTCGAATCCATCGACGAGACCGCGCGCGAGGCGCTTCTCGTCGTCGGTCAGGGGCCGCACGTCGGCGATGGCCGGCTCGTCGCCCATGGCGATGAGCCATTCGACCTCGACCCGGACGCGCTCGCGGATGAGCGCGTACTCGCTGAACGCGTCGCGCAGCGGCTCGATCTGGCGCTCGTAGCGTCCGTCGAGCGGCGTGAGCCGCCGCACGGGGTCCGTCATGGGCGTCGTTTCTCCCAGGCCTCGGGGTTGATCAGGAAGCGCGGGCGGTCTCCCTGGAGGACCGCCTTGATGTTGTCACAGGCGACGACGCTCATCCGCGCGCGCGTGGCGTGGGTGCCGCTGCCAACGTGAGGCATGAGCAGCGCGGTCTCGCAGTCGAGCAGCGGGTGATCGGCCGGGAGCGGCTCCTGGGTGTAGACGTCGATGCCGGCCCCCGCGATGCGGCCCGACTTGAGCGCGGCGGCGAGCGCGAGCTCGTCGGTGACGGCGCCGCGCGCGGTGTTGATCAGGATGGCGGAGCGCTTCATCAGATTCAGCTCGCGCTCGCCGATCAGGCCGCGGGTCTCAGGCGTGAGTGCGGTGGTCAGACAGACGAAGTCGGACTCGCGCAGCACGTCGTCGAGGGAGCGCAGCTCGGCGCCGGTCGAGGCTTCGATCTCGGGCTTGCGGCTGCGCGAGTGGTAGAGGATCTTCATGTCGAAGCCGGTGGCGCGCCTGGCGACGCCCGCGCCGATGGCGCCGAGTCCGACGATGCCGAGCGTGGCGCCGTTGATCTCGGCACCGAGCAGCAGGTCGGGCTGGTAGGTGCTCCACGCGCGTGTGCGCATGAAGCGGTCGCCCTCGGCGGTGCGCCGAGCGGTGGCGAGCATCAGGGCGAACGTGTAGTCCGCCATGGTCTCGGTGAGGGTGCCGGGGGTGTTGCAGACCAGGATGCCGCGCTTGGTCGCTTCCGGGACCTGGACGTAGTCGTAGCCGACGCCGAAGCCGGAGATGACTTTCAGGTTGGGGGCGAGGTCCATCGCCTCGGCGTCGAGCCGGTCGGTCGGGGGGCAGGCGAAGACGGCGGCGGCCTGGGGGAGCTGTTGGAGGAGCTCAGCGCGGGGGGCGCAGCCAGGGCCGGGGTAGACGCGCACTTCGGCGGTGTCTCGAAGGAGGGAGAGGCCGGCCTCGGGGTAGGTCCAGGAGCACCAGACGATGGGTTTGGTGGGCACCGGGGGCATCGTAGCACTGTGGTGCGGCCGCTCCGGGGGACGCGCCGACCCCCCTGGACTGCCCCCGGACCCCCTAGCTGATCTTGCGCCACTTCGTGGCGCCCAGCGGGGGCTGCGCCCCCGAACCCCCGCTTGGGGCTGCGCCCTCCGAAGCCGCTGCCGGGGGCGAGGGGGTGGGAGCGCGGCTAGCAGGCGTAGGCGGTGCGGACTAGGTGTTCTACGCGACGGACTAGGTAGCTCATCTCGCGGCGGGCGCGGAGGCGCTGGTACTTGGGGGAGTGCCAGAAGAGCATGAGGCTGACCCGGTGGCAGAGCTCGAGCCAGAAGCGGCCGAGGCGGGGACGCAGGCCGGCGGCGCCGACCTCGCGCTTGTGGCGGTAGGCGTAGCGGGGCGTGCCGTCGAGCCGGCCGCGCAGGATGGCGGCGGCGAGGGCGTCGGCGACCATCTCGAGCTTGCGCTCGGAGCCCTTGCGCTCGGCGGGCTCACGCCCCTCGACGTACTCGAGACGGCTGAAGAAGCTTCCCTCTTCGCCCTCCTCGCCCTGCTCGAGCAGCGCGTGGGCGAGCAGATGGGCATAGACGCCGAGGCGCTCATCCTGACCCAGGCGCTCCGAAACGACGATCTCGGCGCCGCGCGGGGAGGCGATCATGAAGCCCTTGAGGTCCTGCAGACCGGCGTCGGCCTCGCAGTGGATGCCGAGCTCCTCGAGCGTGCGGCGGACGATCCAGTCCTTCTTGAGCGCCTCCGCGCCTGCACCCCCGGCCGCCGGACGCGCGAGGCGATCCGCGACCAGCTGCGCGGCGCGCTCGGGCTCCAGGATCATGGCCATGTGGGGTGGCTTCTTCCGCCTACCTGGGCTCGAGCCCGAGGACGTGCCAGAGGAGCTTGCGGCGGAGCACGATCTGGTCGGGCAACGGCAGCGCCCGGTACTGGCGCAGCGTCCGGTCGAAGCGCGCGAGGTCGTCCAGCGACCAAGGGAGGAGGTAGCCGGCCAACTCGAGCAGCTCCCGGAAAGCGGGGGCGGAGAGGCTGGCGCAGCAGAGCGCCCAGCCGACGAGACGCTCTAGCGTTAGCGGCTGCTCGAGCTGCCCCTGCTCGTAGCGCGAGATCATGCTCTGGGTGACGTGGTAGCCCAGGTCCTCCAGATCACCCGAAAGGCGCGCCTGGCTGGTGGCGGAGGCGCCGACGCCTTCTCCGATCCGGAGCTCGCGCAGGCAGCTGCCCACGCGCTCCCTGATGGCGCCCCAGCGCGCGACCTGCACCTCGTCTCGATCGGCCATCCGTTCCCTGTACGCTCCGGGCGAAATGCTACTCTAACCGGCTTCCGCTAGCATAGCCCGACCGGGGGGGTGACACCATGCACGTCAAGCATTGCCCCGCCTGGAGACGCTTTCTTATGCTTGCGGAGGCACTGGCCGGCGGGGGACACTCGTCATGCCCAGCATTCCGAGGGAAGGAACTGACGACTCACGCATGACCGCCGTCGCAGACCGTGTGGCCGCCGCGCCGCTCAACGGTCGCTCCAAGACCGCCTCCGGCGCCACGACCACGACGACGTACGCGCCCATGCGCACACTCACGCAGGTGGTCGAGGTCGAGACCGAGCGCCATCTCCAGTTTCTTGACGTGACCGACGAGGTGACGCGCGCGCTGAGCGAATCGGGCGTGCAGAACGGGTTCGCGGTCGTGTTCTCGCGTCACACGACGGCGGGCATCCGGATCAACGAGCACGAACCGCTCCTCCTGGAGGACATGGAGGCGCTGCTGGAGCAGCTGGTGCCGCAGCAGTCGCCGTTCCGCCACGACGACTTCAGCGTGCGGACGGTCAACCTGACCGAAAACGAGCGCGCCAACGGCCACTCGCACTGCCGCAGCCTGCTGCTGGGGGCGAGTGAGTCGATCCCGGTGGTGGGCGGGCAGCTGCTGCTGGGGCGCTGGCAGCGGCTGTTCCTGGTGGAGCTGGACGGCCCCAAGGCGCGCGAGTACGTGATCCAGATCGTCGGCGCGTAAGCTCACGCGCCGCGCGTTAGAGCTCCCCGCGGCTGACCAGCCGGTCGAGGCGCAGAAGCGCGCCGATCGAGGCGGCGTGCACGATGCGCCCGTCCATGACGGCGTCGACCGCCTCGTCGAGCGGGATCCAGGTGACGATCATGTCCTGCTCCTCGTGATCGCGCGGGGACTCGACGGGGGTGAGGCCCGTGGCCGCGTACAGATGAAAGGGCGTGGCGATCGAGGCGCTGCCGTAGAAGGTGTTGAGGTGGCGCCACTCGCGGGCGCTGACGAGGGCTTCCTCGCGCAGCTCGCGCTGCGCCCCCTGTAGGGGTGTCTCCCCGGCTTCACACCGCCCGGCGGGCAGCTCCCACGAGTCGCGCCGCCAGGGGTAGCGCCACTGGCGGACGAGGCACACGCGGCGGTCGGCGTCGAGTGGCGCGATGACGACGATGTCGTGCTGCAGCTCGAGGTAGCCGAAGGTGCCGGTAGTCCCGTCTTCGCGCCGGATATCGTCCTGGCGGACGCTGATCCAGGGAGTGTCGAAGACGACGCGCGATCCGAGGGTCTCGATGGGGCAGGTGGAGGCGCGGGGGAGCGATTCGGGCATGGCTTACCATGACCGAACGAGCGATTGAGATGACCGGACCCTGGCAGAACTGCAAGGACGTCCCACTGCGCGACCGGGGGAGCGTCTTCACGGACGAGATCTCGCTGGACTTCGCGGACGCGTGCGCCACGGCGGCGGGGGCGGGCCTGACGTTCGTCGACGTGCGCAAGCTGTGGGGCGGCTTCTCGCACGAGGTGCCGAAGGAGCGCTGGCCGGAGATGAAGCGCATCCTGGACGACAACGGCCTGCGCATGGGCGCGATCCAGAGCAACTTTGGGAAGTGCGCCATCTCCGGACCGGAGTACGAGGCGCATATCGCCTTCTTCCCCACGCTGGTGGAGCAGGCGCACTACTTCGGCACCGACGTGATGCGGGTGTTTCCTTTCTGGAACGAGACGAAGGTGCGCTATGACCCGCCCTTCCCGGGGGGGATACGGCCGAACCTGGAGGAGACGCTGCCGGAGCTGGTGAGGCGGTTCAAGCCGGCTGCGGATCTGGCGCGCAAGGAGGGCGTGTGGCTGGGCTTCGAGCCGGAGCATTCGACCTACAGCGGCAGCCCGCAGGAAGTGGCGCGGATCGTCGAGGCGATCGACAACCCGCACGTCGGCGTGGCGTGGGACGTGAACAACGGCTGGGACGACTGCCCGGCGGAGGAGGCGTACGGCCTGTTCCGGGAGCGGATCTACAACGTACACGTGAAGGAGCGCACGCTGACGCCCGACGAGCACCGCACGGTGCGCGCGGCACTAGGGATTGCGCCGTCGGGCCCGCGCGAGGTCACGCCCGAGCGGTCGGCCGGATCGAGCACGGTCACGAGCGCGGCCGTGGCGCCGGCGGACGCCGCTGCGCGCCTGCGCCGCCAGCCGACGCTGCTGGGCACCGGGGCGATGCCGTGGGGCGACGTGATCCGCACGCTGGAACGTGATGGCTACCGCGGCGTGTATTCCATTGAGACGCACTTCGGCGTGCGCGGGACGCACGGCTGGCCGAAGCTCAAGGCGGCGACGACGTACTTCATGTACGCGCTGCGTGAGCTGCTTTTGGCGGCTGAGACGGCTCTCTCAACCGTGTAGCGCGGGGTGACGAACTGAACTGCAACCTTCGCGGCGACCCTGCAACGGGGCGGTAACCGCACCTGGAAGCCTGGCGTAACACCAGCGGCTTAGGCTTTGCCTCAGGATCCCTGACGGGACCTGTGTCATGAAGTCGTCCTTCTCGCGCATCGTCGTGGCCGGTGCGGTCGTCGTTTCGGCGGCCGGATGGGTCGGCGTGCAAGCCGCCCCGGCCGAAGAGACGCCGGCCGCCCCCGTGGCGGTGCGAGACCGCGCCGCGTGGCAGCCGTCCCCGGTCCCTGCGAAGTACCAGGCGCAGCCGGCGAAGGCCCCGGCGGCAGCGCCGGAGACGGCGATGGATCAGACCGCGGTACCGGCAGTTCCGGCAGCGCTGGCAGGTCCGGCGGTTCAGGCGCCGGTCTCGACGAATCCAGCGGCGCGCCTGGCGGGATGGCTTTCGGGGTTGTTCCGCCGACTCCCGGTGCGCCCCGGGCAACCGGACGAGAAGATCGAGGCGATCCCGGGTGCAAGCGACGTGATCCCGCTGGACACGGTTTTTCACTACGACCGGTTGGAGGAACTGTCTGGCTACGCGCTGCCGGCGCAGCGGGGTGAGTGGCGGATGGTGTCCTTCTTCAGCCGCGCGCTGGGGCGTGAATCGACCTACATGGCGTGGCTCCCACCGGGCTACGCGTCCTCGAACGTTTCCTACCCCACGCTCTACTTGCTGCACGGTGTGGGCGATGGAGAGACGGCCTTCGGCGTGGAGGAGTGGCTGGGGTACTCGCTGACCGAGGACCTGGACCGCATGCTGGCGCTCGGCCTGATCGAGCCGATGATCGTGGTGCTGCCGTACGGCGAGCAGTCCTATTGGATGAACCACGCGAATGGGCCGAAGTGGGGTGACTTCGTCGCGGTGGACCTGGTGAAGCACGTGGACGCGACGTTCCGCACGCAGGCGACGCGCGAGCGGCGGGCGATCGGTGGTCTCTCGATGGGCGGCCACGGGGCGGTGCAGCTGGCGTACAACCACCCAGACACGTTCGCCATCGCGGGGGCGCACAGCCCGACGATCCGGCCGTTCGAGACGAGCCCGGAGTTCTTCGGCGACCAGGCGCACTTCGCCAAGTACGACCCGGTGTCGCTCGCCAAGGCGGGCGCGGCGGGGCGCGTGCTGACGTGGATCGACGTGGGGGCGGACGACCAGTGGAAGGACGGCGCCGAGAAGCTCGCCGCGGCGCTGAAATCGCGCGGCGCGCCGTTCGAGCTGCGCGTGCTGGAGGGCGACCACGACGGCTGGTATTGGAAGTACTATCTGCCAGAGTATCTGCACTTCTACTCGCAGGCGCTGCACGCGACTCAGCAGAACGCGGCGGGTGCACCGCAGATGAAGGCGGAGCTGCTTACGTCCAGTGTCAGTCCAAGTCTCCTCCCCGCCGCCTTCGGTGTCGTCAGCGTCGTCGACGGCGCCTTCGGCGCCACTCCCGCCGACTTCTAGCTGGAAGTACGCCCAGTCGGGCGCGCGCGACCTGCGGTTTGACTTCCTGCGGGGGTTCTGCGCCTTCGCAATGGTGGTCGACCATCTGGGCGGCGCCTCGTTCCTGTACCCGCTGACGGGCGGCAACCGCTTCTTCGTCTCGGCAGCGGAGGGGTTCATCTTCCTCTCCGGGCTGATGGTGGGGCTGATCTACGGGCGGCGCATCGATCGTGATGGACTGGCGTCGGTCCAGCTGCGGCTGCTGCGGCGCGCGCTGACGCTGTACGGCGTCACGCTGGGTCTGACGTTCACGTTCGTGGGTCTCTCGCGACTGGCGGGCATGCCGTGGCTGCAGGACGTGGAGCCACTGACGCCGTCACTGGCGGTGTCGCTGCTGACGCTGCATCACACGTACTACCTGGTGGACGTGATGCTGCTGTACACGCTGCTACTGGCGTTCTCTCCGCTGGTGCTGCTGCTGCTGCACGAGGGGCGCACGGCGCCGGTGCTGGCGTTCTCCATCGCGCTGTGGGGGCTGCATCTGCTGTTCCCGAAAGAGGCATCGGTGCCGTGGGAGATCGCGAACAACGACACATTCCGCATCGCGGCGTGGCAGCTGTGGTTCTTCGGCGGCGCGGTGATCGGCTACCACCGCGACGCGCTGTGGGCGCGACTGCGTCCGCTGCCGCTGGTGCCCACGGTGGGGGTGCTGCTGGTCGCCGCGGCGGGATTGATCGTGCTGCGGGTGGTAACGCCGGGCGAGCCGCCGATCTTCGACAAGGAGCTGGCACGCCCGGGGCGGGTGTTCGCGTTCGCGGTGTTCTTCCCGCTGCTCTACCTGGGGGTGACGTACTTCTGGCGGCCGCTGGCGCGGATCGCGGGCTGGCTGCTCCTGCCGTACGGGCAGAACGCGCTGTACGTGTACGCGATGCACCTGTTCGCGATCTTCTTCGCCGCGCTGGTGCTGCCGTACGTGCCGGGGTTCGACCGGAACAACGCCTGGCTGAACACGCCGATCCAGATCGCGGCGGTGCTGGGGATCTGGATGCTGGTCAAGCGCCAGGTGTTATTTGACGTTATACCTCGATAGGTCGGCGCCGCTCGTAAGCGAGACGAACATCGTGGATTCGGGCCTGGCGCGGGCGGCGGCGACGGTGAGGAAGGTGGTGGCCTGCTCCATCATGGCGCTGCTCA
>DASTZM010000429.1:0-4018 GCA_035764305.1 Chloroflexota bacterium
CTTCCTCGGCGTGCTGGCCCTCGCCATCCTCGCCGCCGCCATGGTCTGGTTCAACATCAATGGCCGGTTCGACCGCAGCGTCGCCGTCCTGCTGGTCATCGCCGCCGTGCTCGGCGTGCTCTACGTCATCCCCCGGTGGGAAGAGGTCTCGGGCGCGCTCGGCACGCGCACCGCGCGCCAGGGCGGCAGCGCCACCGTCCTCAGCGTTGCCTTCATCGGGCTGCTCGTCGTCGGCAACTGGTTCGTCAACCGCCATTCGCCCCAATGGGATCTGACCAGCCTGAAGCGCTACTCGCTGTCAGATCAATCGGTCAAGATCCTCAACGGCCTGAAGCAGGACGTCCGCGTCGTCGCCTTCTTCCCCAGCCAGGAGGACAGCTACATCCGCGGCACAAAGGACCTGCTCAAGCTGTACGCCAAGCAGTCGCCGCACGTGCAGCTTCAGTTCATCGATCCGGACATCGAGCGCGGCACTGCCCTGCAATACAACATCACGAGCGCCCCCGTCGTGCTGTTCCTCCTCGGCGACCGGCGCGAGGAGACGACCGGCATCACCGAGCAGGACTTCACCAGCGCGCTCCTCAAGGTGACGCGCACGGAGAAGAAGAAGGTCTACTTCCTCCAGGGCCACCAGGAGCGCGACCCCGATTCGTCGCAGCAGACCGGGTACAGCCAGGCGTCTCAGCTCCTCCAGCGCGAGAACTACGTCGTCGAGAAGCTGTCTTTCTTCGCCTCACCTCGCGTGCCGGACGACGCCGCCGTCCTCGTCCTGGCGGGGCCCAAGGCGCCACTGCTTGATGCCGAGCGCGACGCGATCAAGGATTACCTCGACCGCGGCGGGAAGCTGATGGTCCTCGCCGAGGCCCGCCAGGACGTCGGCCTCGCGCCGCTGCTCGACCAGTGGTCCGTTTCGCTCGACAACGACGTCGTCGTCGACCCCGGGCGCTCACTGCAGAACGATCCCCTGACGCCGGCCCCCATTCCCCAGGCCGGACACCGCATCACCGTGACGCTGTCCGACCTGATCCTGCCGGTCGCGCGCAGCATGCAGATCAAGCAGGGCGCGGGCTCCGAGCTGGTCATCGCGCCGCTGCTGCGCACCACCGACCGCGCGTGGGGCGAGACCAACTTCAGCGCGCCGGCAGCGCCCACCCCGGGAGAGGACCTCACCGGGCCGCTCACGCTGGCGGTGGCGATCAACAAGGCGCCCGGCGCACCGACCTTCTCCCCGGGCGTGCCGCCCACGCCGACGCCGGCAGCCGGCAGCAACGAGCTGCGGGGGCGACTCGTCGTCGTCGGCAACGCCGAGTTCGCCAGCAACAGCCTGATCGGCCAGGTCCTCGGCAACCGGGACTTCTTCGTGAACACGGTCAACTGGCTGGCCGAAGAGGAAGACCTGATCTCGATCCGCGCCGTACCGAACGAATCGCCCCCCATCATGCTGACCAATCAGACGCAGGTGCTCGTCCTCTACGCCGCCGTGGTCTTCATCCCGCTGGCGGTGCTGCTGGCCGGAGCGACCGTGTGGTGGCAGAGGCGGTGACGCGGGATGGCCAAGCGCCCTACCTCTCGCGCTAGAACCACGCGCAGCACTCCTGCGACGCCTGCCCGGCCGTCGCGCCCGCTCAAGCCGATGCCGCGCCAGCGGCGGGACGCGCCTCCGCCGCGCCGCGAGCGCGCCGGACGTACCGTCCTGGGACTCCCCTGGCCGCTGCCCATCTCGCCCGTCGCGACGAGTCTGCTGCTCGCGCTCGCCATCGTCGGTGGGCTGGCGTGGTGGTTTGAGGGGCGCTTCGAGACGCCTCCGGCCGAGGCGGCGAAGCAGCTGCTGCCCTACAAGGCGGATGAGGTACAGGCGATGGAGGTGCGTCTGCCCGAAGGGACCGCGGCGTTCAGCCGCGGCCCCGACGGCAAGATGACGCTGGGCGGCCCGCCGCCGACGCCAACCCCACCGCCGCCACCCGACGCGACGCCGGGTCCGGTGACCTTCTCCCCTGCCTCGCGCGCCGAGAGCGTCGTCGGGCAGCTCGCCACGCTGCGCATCGACCGCACGCTGCCTGAAGCGTCGATCAAGCTCTCAGAGCTCGGGCTGGAGAACCCGAAGACCCGCTTGGTCGTGCGCCCGAAGACCGGGAACGAGCTGACGTTCGCGATCGGCGAGCTGAACCCGGAGAAGACGTCGTACTACGTGCGCCGCGAGGAGCGCAAGGACACCGTGCTCGTCTCGCGCTACGCGCTGGACGACTTGCTCACCGTCGCCCGCGAGGTTGTGATCGGACCGGCGACGCCGACCCCTGTCCCGACGCCGTTCCCGACGTCGACGCCTCGCTAGCCGGGGCTAATTGAAGGAGACTTCTAGCGTCCCGACCATCCGCTTGGCGCCGTACCAGTTCAGGAGCACCTTCTTGATCTTGGCGAAGCGCTCTTCGAGGTCGCTCGACGGATTCAGGTAGCACGGGTTGGGCGTGACCACGAAGTGGTCGTTCACCCAGACCAGGTTCGACACGCAGTAGCGGCAGTAGTCCCAGAGCCCGTTGACGTCCTTGGAGGACGCCTCCATGTGATAGAAGAGGAAGGTGTCGCGCGCCGGTCCGGGCACGATCGCGTACTGGACCGTCGGCTCGACCTCGTGGCGCGTGACCGGCACTACCTGCTGCGTGGGCGCAGGTACCACCTCACCCGCGGAAGCGGGTGCCTCAGAGCGCTCGTTTCCCACCTTTTCTCCGTCCATCTCTCTCTCAATCGGTTGGTGTGAAGCGATCACCCAGCGCCACTGATGGGTGCGGCCGGCGGTCGCCGGACCTGTGGACAAACTTGCTCCTTATGGTACGAACGCGGCGCTTCTGAAGTCGTCGCGCTACCCGTTTGTGCTACTCCTCCGTCGGCGTCGGGCGGTGCCGGGCGGCGAGCGCCGCGAAGACGTCGTCCGGCGTCATCCCGGCGTCACGTAGCACGAGGAGTGAGTGGAACCACAGGTCGGCCATCTCGTTCGCCAGCTCGTCGCGCGAGCGGTTCTTGGCGGCGATGATCACCTCGGCCGCCTCCTCGCCAACCTTCTTCACCACGCGGTCGGTTCCCTGATCAAGGAGCTTGACGACGTAGGAGCCCTCGGGACGCTCGCGCACCCGCTGCGCGATCACGTTCCAGAGCCACTCCAGCCGTCCGGCACGGTCAAACCCGGCCGGCTGGACGACGTCCGTCCCGTCGAGCGTGCGGTAGAAGCAACCTACCGCGCCCGTATGGCACGCCGGCCCGACCGGCTCGCACAGGTAGAGCAGCGCGTCGTTCTCGCAGTTGCGGCGCACTTCGCGCACGTAGAGAAAGTTCCCGGATTCCTCGCCCTTCATCCAGGGGCGGTTGCGGGAGCGGCTCCAAAAGTGTGCCTTTCCGGTATCGACGGTCTTCTGAACCATCTCCCGGTTGGCGTACGCCGGGATCAGCACCTCGCCGGTTCGCGCGTCCTGAGCGATCACCTGGACGAGGCCGTCGGCTCCGAACGCGATCTCGTCGAGCCCGGCGAGTGGGTCACTCACAGGCGTACCGGCAGCCCGGCAGCCCTGAGGTGCTCCTTCACCTGCCGGATGGTGAACGTGCCGTAGTGGAAGACGCTGGCCGCGAGCACCGCGTGCGCGCGGCCCTGGTCGAACGCCTGGACGAAGTGATCAAGCGTCCCCGCGCCGCCCGAGGCGACGACCGGCACCTCGACCCGCGAGCCGATCTCGCGGAGCAGCTCCAGGTCGTACCCCTCGCGCGTGCCGTCGGCGTCGATGCTGTTCACGACGATCTCACCCGCGCCCCGGTCAGCCCCCTCGACTGCCCAGGCGATAGCGTCCTTGCCGGTCGCGACGCGCCCGCCGTTGAGGTAGACCTGCCACCACCGCCTGCCGTCGGGCTCCTCAATCCGCTTCGCGTCGATCGAGAGCACGATGCATTGCGACCCGAACCGCTGCGCGCCCTGGTTGATGAGATCCGGGTCCGCGACGGCGCGCGAGTTGATCGACGTCTTGTCCGCACCGGC
>DASTZM010000430.1:0-9480 GCA_035764305.1 Chloroflexota bacterium
TAGTCCTCCCCCTCTGGGAGAGGGGGACGGCTAGCGCTGGATCCGGAGCGCGGGGCTCTCGATCTCCTGACGGATCTCGGCGGGCGTGAGGATGGGGAAGTCGCCGCGGATGGAGTGCTTGAGCGCCGCCGCTGCGCCGCCCCACTCGCTGGCGCGCTGCCAATCGGGCGAGTGCGAATCACCCGACAGGAGGGTGGCCAGGAAGCCGCCCAGAAACGCGTCGCCGGCGCCCAGGCGGTCCACGATCTCGACGTCGCGCTCGCGGTCGACGATGCGCCGTGTCGTGGCGCCGTCGCGCACGACGACGGTGGCGCCGACGCGGTTGCGCCACATACCAAGCTCCTCGCGCGTCGTCATCACCACCGCTTGAAGGTCAAAACGCTCGATCGCCTCTTCAGCCGGGGCGTCCTGCGAGCCGATTCCATAGAAGGTGCGCAGCCCCTCGGCCGAGCAGGACAGGATGTCGACGAGTGGGGCGAGCTCCTGGTAGACCGCCTTCGCGGCGTCGATGCCCCACAGCTTGCTGCGGAAGTTGGGATCGAAGACAACGCGCGCGCCGCTCGCGCGCGCCGCGCGCATCGCCTGGCGGGTGGCCTCCAGGCAGCCCAGGCTGAGTGCGGGGGTGATGCCGGTGACCAGGAAGTAGCACGCACCGCGCAGGATGCGCTGCCAATCCAGCTCTTCCGGACGAAGCCGCGCGAAGGCCGAGTTGGCGCGGTCGTACAGGACCGAGGAGGCGCGCGGCGCGGCGCCTTCTTCAAGGAAATAGGTGCCGCAGCGCGCGTCGGGATCGGTATCCCAGATCACTTCCGCCGTGGACACGCCGTGCTCGCGTGCCTTGTTGGCGATGTAGCGTCCCAGCGCGTTCTGCGGCAGGCGAGACACCCAGGATGCGCGCAGCCCTTTCTCGGCGCCGAGTCGGATGACTCCCACCGCGGTATTGAGCTCGGCGCCACCGGGCTGCATCTCGAGCGCGGTGGCCATCTCGAGCCGGCCGAAGCCCGGCGGGCAGAGGCGGACCATCGCTTCGCCGAACGAGACGAAGTCGTAGGACCCGGCGGTGGAGTTGACGGGGGAGGCGGTGGGGGACACGGCGGGTCGGCAGTGTACCCGTACCCTTCCGCCACCGATGACACTGGTGCCGTCCATGCCGGAGAGACGGTCCAGTCGCGACGCCCTGGCGCTCGGGCCGGTGAAGCGTCTGTTGGGCGTGAACGTGGACGGGTGGCTCGTGGCGGGCGCCGCGCCGTCGCACTACTCCCGGTTCGTGTCGGACGGCGATCTCGCAAAGCTCGTGAGTTGGCGGCTGCCGCACGTGCGACTGCCTGTGGACGGCGCGCTGACGGCGGCGGAAGGGTGGCGTGCACTGGACGACGCAATCGGACGCTGCCTGCGCCAGTCGCTGACGGTCACGCTCGCACTGCGACTGGACGACCACGGCGCGCTCTTCGCGTCGCCCGACGGATGGCGGGCAACGGCCGAGTGGTGGCGCGCGGTCGCGGCGCGCTACCGCGACTCCGGGGTGCGTTTCGATCTGCTCGATGAACCGCAGCCGCCCGCGTCGGTGTCTGAGGAAGCGTTAAGCGCGCTCGGGTCGCCGCGCCTGTCGGCGGCCGCTGCGCGGCGCGCGCCGCTCCCGGGCGCCGTCGAGGGTCGGGCGTGGAGCGCGCTGGCGGGGCGGCTGACCGCGGCGATCCGGGAGGTAGCGCCCGATGCGCCGCTGGTGGTGCAGCCCGCCGGCGGCGTGCCCGAGGCATTCGCGCATCTCCGGCCGACGCGCGACGCGCGCACGGGCTACGGCTTCCATGCGTTCTCGCCCCAGGCGCTGACACGGCGCGGCGAGGGCACGTACCCCGGCGAGGTGGCGGGAGAGCGGTGGGACCGAGAGCGGCTGCGGGCGACCCTGGAGCCGGCGCTGGCGTTCGGGCGGGCACACGAGGCGCCGGTGGAGGTGGTCGCATTTGGAATCACGCGCGCCGCGCCGCGACAATCCCGCCTCACGTGGACGCGATCGCTCCTCTCGCTGTGCCGGTCCGAAGGAATGGGCTGGTGCTACTGGACACTGCGGCACCCAGAGTTCGGACTCGTCGTTGAGGCAGGGGTGGACTACGACCTCCTGGGAGTCCTCCAGAGTGAGTGACGGAGAGGGTCCCGACGGTCCGGACCTCTCCGTCGCGATCACGGCCCTGAACGAGGGGCAGCGCCTCCCGCCGTCACTGGAGAAGGTGGTCCCTTACCTGGAGCAGCTGGGGCGGTCGTACGAGATCGTCGTCAACGACGATGGCTCGACCGACAACACCGTGGCCGTGGTCGAGGAGTTCGCGGAGCGCTACCCGGGGCGGGTTCGCCTGGTGCGCTCCCAGGGCAACCAGGGCAAGGGCGCCGGGGTGCGCCGCGCGGTGCTCGCGTGCGGCGGGAAGTACATCTTGTTCTCGGACGCAGACTTCTCGACGCCGATCGACGAGCTGCCCAGGCTGGTCGAGAAGCTCGACGCGGGCTACGACATCGCCATCGGGTCGCGCGTGCAGCCCGACGGCTCGGACATGCGTACGTCGCAGCCGGTCTACCGGAGGCTGTTCGGCATGCTGTTCCACCGGCTGCGTGACCCGCTGGTGGTGCGTGGGATCAAGGACACGCAGAACGGCTTCAAGGCGTTCCGGCGCGAGGCGGCGCACGCGTTGTTCGGCGACGTGCGCCTGGCGAGCATCATGTTCGACGTGGAGGTGCTGTACCTGGCACAGCGGCGGGGCTACAGGATCGCCGAGGTGCCGGTGAGCTGGACCAACGCGGGCGGGTCGCGCATGCGCGTCACCGCGGGGCACGCGCTGCGGGTGTTCTACGATCTGCTGCGCATCCCCTGGATGCACCGCAACGACGCAAAGGGGACCCATCGATGACCACCGAGCCCACCGCCGTCGACGGCAGCATGTTCCGCGAGTACGACATCCGCGGCTTCGTCGACCAGAACTTCACCGAGCCGGTGCTCGAGCGCACCGGCAAGGCGTTCGGAACGTTCCTCGCGGAGAACCGGGGACGTGCCGGCGAGCCCGGCACGCTGGCGGTGGGGCGCGATGTACGGCTGTCGTCGGCGCGCTACGCCAAAGCGTTCGTCGCCGGGCTGCGCTCGACCGGCGCGAACGTGGTCGAGGTGGGTCAGGTCCCCACCCCGCTCGTGTACTTCGCCGTGAATCACCTCAAGACCGACGGCGGTGGGGCGGTGACGGCGAGTCACAACCCACCGCAGTACAACGGACTCAAGCTGCGCAAGCGCGAGCCCGACTCGCCGAACGGACTCCCACTTCAGCCGAACGAGATCCAGGCGGTGGCGCGTCTGGCACAGGGGGAGCGCTTCCGCGAGGCGTCATCAGGCAGCTATCGCGAGCAGGACGTCCAGGACGACTACGTCCGCTACGTGGCGGGGCGTGTGAAGCTGGCGCGCAAGACGCGCGTCGTGCTGGACGCCGGCAACGGCGTCGCCGGCCCCATCGCCGTCAGGACGCTGGAGGCGATGGGGTGTGAGGTCGTTCCTTTGTATTGCGACCCCGACGGCAACTTCCCGAACCACATGCCCGACCCGCTCAAGCCCGAGAATCTGCGCGACCTGATCGCCAAGGTCAAGGAGACCGGGGCCGATGTGGGCGTCGCGCTGGACGGCGACGGCGACCGTCTGGGGGTGGTCGACGACCGGGGCGAGATCCTGTGGGCCGACCAGTACCTGATCCTGCTGGCACGCAACGCGCTGCGCGAGCGCGCCGGCGCCAGCGTCGTCTTCGACGTGAAGTGCTCGATGGCGCTCTCGGAAGAGATCGAGCGTATGGGCGGGAAGCCCGTCATGTCGCGCACGGGCTACCCGAACATCATGGCCCGCCGGCGTGAGGTAGACGCGGCGCTTGCGGGAGAGCTGTCCGGGCACATGTTCTTCAATGACCCGGTGATCGACTTCGACGACGGGACGTTCGCGGCGGCCAACCTGCTGCAGGCCATCTCGCGCGAGAGTGGGAAGCTGTCCGAGTGGGTGGCGGGGATCCCGAAGTATGAGTCGACGCCCGAGGAGCGGTTCTACTGCCCGGACGATCAGAAGTTCGACGTCATCGCGCAGCTCACCGAGGAGTTCCGTGGCCAGCCCGACGTGAAGCAGGTGATCGACCTGGACGGCGCGCGCGTGGTCTTGGACGACGGGTGGGGGCTAGTGCGGGCGAGCAACACCGAGCCGGCGCTGACGACGCGCTTCGAGGCGAAGAGCGCGGCGCGTGCGGAGGAGATTCGCCACCGCTTCCTAGACCGGCTGAAGAAGGTCCCGGCGGTGGATCTGACGCGCAGCGGCCACTAGGGCCGGCGCGAGGCCACGTCGGGCAGCTCGGCGGCGTGGCCGTTCTGCCGGCCGTTCGCCTTCCCATTCCCACCGTTCAAGAACAGGTGGGGCGGTGGGACGGCGACGGCGGCGAGATCGCGCTGAAACACGTTGACCGCGGCCGGCGCGGGCTCCTGCTGGTAGGCAAACGCGTTGTGCGGGTGGATTGACTCGTCGGCCTCACACTCGACTTCGAACCAGGCGACGTGGGGGTGGGCTCGCAGCCACAGCACGACGTCGCGCAGCACGTCCTCGACGAACTTCGGGTTCTCGTAGCCCCGTTCGGTGACGTACTTCTCGTCGGGTCGCTTGACCAGCGGGTAGACCTCGCAGCTGCCGAACGACTCGAGCTGGTCGATCAGCTCTTCCAGCCACAGGAAGTGCCCGGGCACGGTGCGCAGCTTGACGCGCAGCCACGCGCGTTGGTTGTGCGCGCCGGCGTCGGAGATCTCCTTGCTGCACGGGCACACCGTGGTGATGGGGACGGTGACACCGCAGACTAGGTCGTAGCCGATCTCGTCGCAGAGCATCGCGTGGAACACACAGTCGTACCCCATGGTGCTCGTCTGGCCGCTGACGGGGGCCTGCTTCTCGACGAAGTACTTGAATGCGACCTGGATGTGGGCGCGCGCGGCGTGGAGCGTCTCACGCGTGTCCTCCAGGATGTGTTCGAGTTGCCGGCTGGAGGATGGCACGTCCTTCCACTTCTCGAGCACCTCGATGAAGCGGCTCATGTGCGTGCCCTTGTACTGGCGGGGCAGGTCGACGGAAAGCTGGATGTCGGCCAGCACCGTCTGGATCCCGCCGCGCTGCTCTTGGATTCGGAATGGCAGTGCGACCTTCTTCACGCCGACGCGCTGGAGGTCCACCTCACGCGCGTCGCTCCGTCCCTGTGTGTCTCGCATAAGGCGTCCCCGAATCCTAGCCGCGCCGCCCAGCCCAGCACGTCTTGGGCCGCCGGCGATGGACGTCGTTGAGCCATCCGCAACCTGGCCGATGACTTCACGTTATGGTGACTTGACGGCTAGAACAGATGCGCTAAGATGGAGTCCTTCCCTGGAACTTCTGTTCGGGCGCGGCCGCCCGCGGTGAGGTGCCTTTGAGCCTATGAGACCCGACAAGATCGTCATTCGGGGTGCCCGGGAGCACAACCTCAAGAACGTCACGGTCGAGATCCCGCGCGACCAGCTCGTCTGCCTAACGGGCGTCTCCGGCTCGGGCAAGTCTTCCCTGGCGTTCGACACGCTGTATGCCGAAGGGCAGCGGCGCTACGTCGAGTCGCTCTCTTCCTACGCTCGCCAGTTCCTGGGGACCAACCAGAAGCCGCTGGTCGATTACATCGGCGGCCTGTCGCCCGCGATCTCGATCGAGCAGAAGACCGCGTCGCGCAACCCACGCTCCACCGTCGGCACCGTCACCGAGATTCACGACTACCTGCGCGTCCTCTACGCGCGCGTCGGCGAGCCGCACTGCCCTAGCTGCGGGCGGCGCGTCCAGGCGCAGACCGTGGAGCAGATCGTCGACCAGATCCTGTCGCGCCCAGCCGAGTCGCAGTGGCTGATCCTTGCGCCAGTGGCGCGCAACCGCAAGGGGACCTACGAAGAAGTCTTCACCCGCGCCAAGAAGGACGGCTTCGCTCGCGTGCGCGTCAACGGCCAGGTGCGCTCGCTCGACGAGAAGATCGTCCTCAACAAGAAGCTCAAGCACCAGATCGACATCGTCGTCGACCGGGTGCGCATCGCGCCGGCCGACGAAGAGGTGGACCGCACGCGCCTGGCCGACTCGGTCGAGACCGCCCTGCGGTTTGGCGAGGGGACACTCGTTCTGGCGCCGTACAGCGCGGACGCGCCGGGGCGCGAAGCGCCGCAGTCCAAGAAGGGCGGCGGCGAGTCGGGCGGGGGGCTGACGGGGATGTCGATCCTGGAGGACGACATCCTGTTCTCCGAGAAGAACGCCTGCGTCTACTGCGGCCTGTCGTTCGATGCGCTCAGCCCGCAGATGTTCTCGTTCAACTCCCCCATCGGCGCGTGCCCCGATTGCCTCGGCCTGGGGTCGACGATGGAGGTCGACGCCGATCTGGTGGTGCCCGAGAAGACGAAGACGCTCCGCGAGGGGGCGATCGTCACGTGGGGCGAGCAGGACGACGACAACACTCAGGGCTCCTGGGGGGAGCAATACCGGGCGCAGGTCCTGCAGCACTACGGCATCTCGCCCGACGTGCCGTGGAAGAAGCTGACGTCCGAGCAGCAGAAGGCGTTGCTGTACGGCAGCTCCGGTGAGCGCATCAAGATCACGTGGAAGAGCAAGGACGGGCGCTCGAACGGATCCTGGTTCTCCAAGTGGGAAGGCGCCATCCCGCGCATCAAGCGCCGTCTGAAGCAGACCGGGTCGGACTCGATGCGCGAGCACTACCTGCAGTTCTTCGGGCAGCGCGAGTGTTCCGCCTGCCACGGCGAGAAGCTCAAGCCTGAAGCGCGTGCTGTCACGGTTGGCGGGACGCGGCTCCCCGACCTGGAGCGTATGTCGATCGCGGCGGCCTGCACGTTCTTCCAGACCGTTCAGCTGCCCCAGCGTGAGCAGCTGATTGCGCAGGAGCTGCTCAAGGAGATCTTGGGACGGCTGCAGTTCCTGATGAACGTGGGGCTCCACTACCTCACGCTCGACCGTGCGGCTCCATCGCTCTCGGGTGGCGAAGCCCAGCGCATCCGGCTCGCCTCGCAGATCGGATGCGGGTTGGTCGGCGTGCTTTACATTCTTGACGAGCCGAGTATCGGGCTGCACCAGCGCGACAACGGCAAGCTGATCCGCACGCTGGAGGATTTGCGGGACATCGGCAACACCGTCGTCGTGGTTGAGCACGACCTGGACACGATGCTCGCGGCGGACTACCTGATCGACTTCGGTCCGGGCGCTGGCGTGAACGGCGGCCACGTCGTGGCCAGCGGTACGCCGCGGGAGGTGGCGGCGTGCAAGGAGTCGCTGACCGGGCAATACCTCGCTGGGACGCTCGAGATTCCGGTCCCGGCGCAGCGCCGCTCGCGGTCCGACAAGTGGCTGACGGTACGCGGCGCTAGGGAGCACAACCTCAAGGGGATCGATGCTCGCTTTCCACTGGAGCGGCTGGTCGTCGTCACCGGCGTGTCGGGGTCCGGGAAGTCGTCGCTGGTAAACGAGATCCTCTATAAGTCGCTCGAGCGCGACCTGATGCGCGCGCAGACCAAGCCCGGCGCGCACGACTCCATCGAAGGGGTCGACCACCTCGACAAGATCATCGCGATCGACCAGGACCCGATTGGCCGCACGCCGCGCTCCAACCCGGCGACGTACGTCGGCGTCTACGACGACATCCGCGGTCTGTTCGCGCAGGTGCCCGAGTCGAAGATCCGCGGCTACAAGCCGGGCCGCTTCTCATTCAACGTGAAGGGCGGCCGCTGCGAGGCGTGCCAGGGAGACGGGCTGAAGCGAATCGAGATGCAGTTCCTGGCGGACGTCTTCGTCCCCTGCGAGGTGTGCAAGGGGAAGCGCTTTAACCGTGAGACCCTGGAGGTGCGCTTCAAGGGGAAGACGATCACCGAAGTGCTCGAGATGACCATCGACGAGGCGGCGGTGCTGTTCGAGAACGTACCGGCGGTCTCCCGCATCCTCCAGACGATGCGGGACGTGGGGCTGGGCTACATGAGCCTCGGGCAGCCTGCGCCGACGCTCTCGGGTGGCGAGGCGCAGCGCGTGAAGCTCGCCAAGGAATTGTGCCGCCCCTCGACCGGTCGGACGCTATACGTGCTGGACGAGCCGACGACCGGGCTGCACTTCGCCGACATCAAGAAGCTGCTCGATGTCCTCCAGCGCCTGGTAGAGGGCGGCAACAGCGTGGTGGTGATCGAGCATAACCTGGACGTGATCAAGACCGCTGACTGGATCGTCGACCTCGGTCCGGAGGGCGGTGAAGGCGGCGGTCGGGTGCTCGCGGAGGGGACTCCCGAGAAGGTGGCGCGTTCGGCGCAGTCCTTCACCGGCGAGTTCCTGCGCCAGGTCCTAAAGATCGGTCTGCCTTCGACCAATGGGCGTGCTGCCAATGGTCACCCGGCGGTCGACGCGCCTGACCGCATGCTGGCGATCACTCCCGAGTCGCTGAGGGAGCTGCGTCTGTCACTCAAGCTGTCGCAGGCCGAGGCCGCCCAGGTCGTTGGTGTTTCGCGCGGGCTTCTTGCGGAGGCGGAGCGTGGCCGGCGCACCGGTGAGCGCACGCTGACGCGTATCGCCCTCGGCCTCCGTAGCCTCGCGGAGCGCGTGTCGGCATAGCGTCTCCGACCAGGCCGGCGATGCTCCCTCGGCATCGCCGGTGGGATGGCCCTCTTCATATACTTTTGCGGGTCTCATGCAAGTCATTCGCGCCAAGACGTACGCCGGCTTTTGCGGTGGCGTGAAGCGCGCCTGGAACCGCGCCGTCAAGGCCGCCGACGGCCCCGGGGGCGAGGTGGACGGGGCGGGGAGTTCGCAGAACACCACGGTCTTTCTTTCGGGGAAGCTGATCCACAACACGCCTGCCATGAACGAGCTGGCCAAGCTCGGCATCCGCGCGCTCGATCAGGCAGACATCGAGCGTGGCGACGTCGCGGGTAAGACGATCCTCATGCGCGCGCACGGCGAGGGACCGGCCGCATTCGAGAGGGCGCGATCCCTGGGACTCAACGTCATCGACGCGACGTGCCCGATCGTCACGGCGGTCCAGAAGATCGCGGTGCAGCTCGAGAACGAGGGCTACCAGGTGATCGTCTTCGGCCATCGCACGCATCCTGAGGCGAAAGCGACGGTGGCGTATACCCAGCGTGGACTTATCGTGGAGACGGCCGAGGAGGCGAAGAGCCTCCCTCACTTCGAGAAGCTGGCCTCCATCGCCCAGACGACGATGCTGCAGGCCGACTATCTCGAGCTGGTCGAGGTGCTCAAGACGAAGGCGGACCTCTACGAAGACCGCGGTCGGATCTGCGGCTGGACGCTGCACGCCCAGGACGAAGCGGTCGAGCTGGCGAAGCATGTGGATGCGTGTGTTGTGGTCGGCGGGCGGGACAGTTCCAACACCATCCAGCTCGTTCGGGTGTGTGAGCCGCACTGCCCCACGTTTCATGTGG
>DASTZM010000431.1:0-6104 GCA_035764305.1 Chloroflexota bacterium
AATCCTGACCACGCGGACGCGGGTGATTCGGTTCCCGTCGACCGCGTGCACGACCAGCCGCACGTTCCCCGCCTCCACCTCGTCGCCCTCGGCCGGCACGCGCCCGAGCTTGGCATACACGTAGCCGCCCAGCGTGTCGACGTCCTCGTCCTCCAGCTGCACCGAGAGTAGATCGTTCACGTCGTCCAGCGTCATGATGGCGTCCACGATCGTTTCGTGCTCGCTGACGTGCTCGACCATGACCTCTTCCGGGTCGAACTCGTCCTGGATCTCTCCCACGATCTCTTCCAGGATGTCCTCGATCGTCACCAGGCCGGCCGTTCCGCCGTACTCGTCCACCACGATCGCGACGTGGACGCGACGCTTTTGCATCTCGCGCAGCAGCTCGTCGACTTTCTTGCTCTCGGGGACGAAGTACGCCGGACGCATGATCTCCGCCACGTGCACGTCGCGCCGCTGATCGCGCAAGAAGCGCAGCGAGTCCTTGAGGTAGAAGATGCCCGTGACGCGGTCTACTGACCCCTCGTAAATCGGGATGCGCGAGTGTCCCGCCTCAATCGCCAGGTCGACGATCTCTCCGATCGTCGAAGACACGTCGGCCGCCAGCATGTCGATGCGCGGGACCATGATCTCGCGCGCCACCGTGTCGCCGAACTCGAAGATGGAGCGGATCATCTCCCCTTCCTCTTCCTCCAACACTCCCTCTTCTTCCGCCACGTCGACCTGCAGCATGATCCCCGCTTCGGTCACTCCCGCGTTGCCGTCGCGCGGCGCCACCTTTGCCTGGCTGTAGACCAGGCCACCCGCGGCGTCCAGCAAGGCCACCAGTGGCGAGAGCAGCATGACCGCCAGGCGGGCCGGCCCGGCCATGCCGAGCGCCACCGCCTCGGCGTGGCGCAGTCCGTACGCGTGCCCGAGCTGGTTGATCACCACCAGCGACACGAAGAGCACCAGCAGTGTGATCACGGCGTACGCGGCCCCGGCGCTACCGACCGCCTGAGTGAGTGGCCCCTGCAGCAGCGCCACCAGCGCCGTTGTCGCGGCGATCGTCGCGCCGGCGATGATCACCCGGGATGTCGCGACAAAGCCGACGCTGTTCTCCAGCAGGCGCTGCAGACCGCGCGCCGAGCCGACGCCATCGTCCACCAGCTGCTGCACCCGAGGGCGGCGCACCGCGGCGATGGCGGTCTCCGCGGCCGCGAAGAGGAACGCAAGCAGGAGCAGCGGGATTGAGACGAGGAGCCCGCCGGCGCGGTGGGCCCCTTCGATGGGCAGGAACAACAGCGCTAGGCCCCCTAGGAGCCCGGCGAAGAGGGCGATGACGAGCGATTTGAGAAGTTGACTAATAGCGTTAGGTGAACAGCGCGCTGACCGATTCGTGGCGGTGGATCCGCACGATTGCCTCGGCCAGGAGCGGCGCCACGCTCACCTGCCTGATCTTACCGTCCGGGCGCATGCCCGGCACCGGAACCGTGTTGGTCACGATCAGGTCGGAGATGCGCGACTGCTCGATCAGCTGCGTCGACCCGCCGGCGAAGATTCCGTGCGTCGCGCACGCGATCACCTTGCGAGCGCCACGTCCCAGCAGCGTCTCCGCCGCCTCGATCAGCGTTCCGCCGGTCGAGATCATGTCGTCGACGATCACCGCCGTCTTCCCGCGCACGTCCCCCACCATCTCGATCACCTCCGCCACGTCGGGCTGCGGGCGCTGCTTAGCGATGATCGCCAGGTGCCCACCGACGCGCAGCCGGAAGTCGTTCGCGCGCCCCACGCCGCCGCTGTCTGGGGAGACGATCACGACGTCCTCATCCGGGAAGTCGCGTAGAAACGCGTCCGCAAGCACCGGGTTGGCGCGCAGGTGGTCCACCGGGATGTCGAAGAACCCCTCGATCGCCGGTGCGTGCAGGTCCAGCGTCACCACCCGATCGGCCCCCGCAGTACGGATCAGGTTCGCCACCAGCTTGGCCGAGATCGGCTCGCGCCCCGCGGTCTTCTTCTCCTGCTTCGCGTACGGGAAGCGCGGGATGACCGCCGTGACGCGCTCCGCCGATGCGCGGCGCAGCGCGTCGATCATGAGCAGGAGCTCCATGATGTTGTGGTCGACCGGCGTCGCTCCCGTCTGGACGACGAACACGTCCGCGCCGCGCACGTTCTCTTCGATTCGGACGCGCGTTTCCTCGTCCTTGAAGCGCGTCACGAGCGCCTTCCCGAGTGTCCGGCCCAGGTAGCGCGCGATCTCCTCCGCCAGCGCGGGGTGCGAATTGCCCGCGAACACCCACATCGGGCGTTCGGTCTCGATCGGGGTGCTTATCCGCGTGTTCAGCTCCAGGACGTGGGGTGCCCCCTCACGCAGTAGGCCGAGCATCGTCGCCATCTTCGCGGTCCTTCCTGGCTGTTTGCCGGTCTGTGGTGCCCCGAGCAAGCGGCCTCGCCGGTACGCCGGCGACGCGCTCCCCCTGAGCCACGTCCTTTGTCACCACGGCCCCCGCCCCGGTCAGCGCTCCCGCGCCGACCTCAACGGGCGCTACGAGAAGGGTGCCGCTGCCGATGAACGCGCCGTCTCCGATACGCGTCGCGTGCTTAAGCGCGCCGTCGAAGTTGCACGTCACGGCCCCGGCGCCGACGTTCACGTCTGCCCCCACCGTCGCATCTCCAAGATAGCCGAAGTGGTGCATGCGGCTGCCCGCCCCCAGGGTAGACCCCTTGATTTCGCTGCCCGTCCCAACCTGGACGGCGCGGCCGCAGCGCGTGCCGGGACGAAGGTGCGCGAACGGCCCCACGCTCACGTCTTCCTCAAGATCTGCCCCGTCCAGGACCGACGCCACGATCCGGCACCGATCCGCAACGGCGCTGTCACGAACGAGAGCGTTCGGCCCAATCTCACAGTCCCGACCGATCACCGTGCGGCCGCGCAGGTGCGTGTTGGCGTAGACCACACTGTCGGGCCCGACCGAGACCCCCGCATCCACGTACGTCGTCGCCGGGTCCTGCAGTGTGACTCCGTCTGACATCAAGCGCCGGGCGATCCGCCCGCGCATCACTGCCTCCGCCTCCGCCAGCTGCGCGCGCGTGTTCACCCCAATCGCATCGGTAATCTCGTCGATCACCAGCGCCCCCACGCCTAAGCCCGCGCGCACCGCCTGCTCGGTCAGCGCCGTGAGGTAGATCTCGCCGTTCCGCGCCGGCTGCACCCTCGGCAGCTCGTCCCACATCCAGGACGTCCGGAAGGCGCAGAACCCGCTGTTCACCTCCCGAATGGCGCGCTGCTCGGACGTCGCGTCGCGTTGCTCGACGATCTCCCGAACCGTCCGGTCCGCGCCGCGCACTATACGCCCCAGGTCCTGCGGGTCTTCGAGCGTCCCGGTCACCAGCGTCACCGGATGGCCCGCGGCGTCGTCCGCCTCGTGCTGCGCCAGCAGCCGCTGGATCGTCGACGCCTGGAGTAGCGGTGCATCCGCGTACGCCACTACCGTCGTGGCCGCGTCCGTGGGGACCGCGGCCCGCGCCGCGAGCACAGCGTGTCCCGTACCGCCCTGCCGTTCTTGCAGCACGAAGGCGTAGGGCACTCCTGCGTGCTCCTCTTGGACTTCGGACCGCACCTGCTCCGCCCCATCGCCGACGACGATGCAAGTGCGCTCGACGGGGATGCCCGCGTCCCGGAGCGCGGTGAGGACGTGCCAGAGCATCGTCCGCCCCGCCACGCGGTGCAGCACCTTATGTCGTGCCGACTTCATGCGCGTCCCCTTGCCGGCCGCGAGCACGATCGCCGCGGCGGTGGAGGCGAGGGGAGAGGGAGTCATGCGGGCCAAAGACGGCGTCGGCTGGGGCGCTAGGATTCGAACCTAGGATCGAGGCTCCAAAGGCCCCTGCCTTACCGCTTGGCCACGCCCCACCAGATCAGAGCGTAACAAAGCGGGCCACCCACGACCTCCCTCCCCACCGCATTGAATCCAGCCGCGCGCGCGCGGCGGTCGCCTCCGCTTCCGTGTCGCACAGGGCGAAGTACGTGGATCCGCTGCCCGACATGACCGGCACTCCTGCCCCCGCGGCGATGAGCGCCTGGCGCGCCTGCGTCACCGCCGGGACCAACTGCGCCGCCACTGGCTCCAGCGCGTTGAACGGCGCCGGCACGCCCCATCCAACGCGCGCCTCTCGCAGCCAGGCGATCGTCCTCGATCCGTCGGTCCAAAGGTGGCGCGGGAACGCGGCGTACACCGCCCCGGCGGAGATCCCCTCCTCCACCTTCGCCAGCACCAGCCAGCGCTCCGGCAGCGGAGCCAGCGGAAAAAGCGCCTCCCCGCGTCCCTCCGCCAACCCACACGGGCTCTCCAGCAGGAAGAACGGCACGTCCGACCCGAGCTGGGCCCCCAACAGACGAAGTCGCTCGCGCTGTAGCCCCAGCGCCCAGAGCCCGTTCAGCCCTTCCAGCGCGGCGGCGCAGTCGGCGCTCCCTCCCCCCAGCCCCGCCGCAACGGGGATGCGCTTCTCGAGGCGTAGCGTGGCCCCGCGGCCGACGCCGCACTCCTTGCGCAGCAACAGGGCTGCCCGCCAAACGAGGTTATCCGGTCCCTCCAGTCTGGCATCAGAGCACGTCAGCGACAGCGCGTCGGACGATGCGATCGTCAGCGTGTCAGCCAGAGAGATGCGCTGCATCACACTGCGGATCTCGTGGTAGCCGTCGGGCCGCTTCCGAAGCACCTCCAGCGTCAGGTTCACCTTTGCGTAGGCGGTCATCACCACCTCGTCCGCCGCTGCCACGTCAGCCGAAGGCTACAGTGCCGCTTCCATGCCCGACGCGGCCCCCACGGGCTGGCATGTCACCTCACTTGAGCTCGCCGCCGCGTCTGAGCACCTGGCCCGCACGGAGGCGCTCTGGCAAGACGTTGCCGCCGGGCGGGCCGGCGCGACTCTGCGCTGGTACAGCTACGACCGGCCCGCGCTGGTCCTGGGCGTCGGCCAGCGCGCCGAGGACCTGTCACGAGACAAAGTGCGCGCGCACGGAATCGACATCGTGAAGCGCAGCTCCGGCGGCACGACCGTCCTGGCCAACCGCGACATGCTCGCCCTTGACGTCGCGGTCCCTGCGCCACCGGGCGCCATCTTCGCCGACGTCGTCGAGTCGTACCGCTGGCTTGGCGACGCGGCCCTACGGGGACTGCTCGCGGTCGCACCCACCCAGTCCCACCGCCTCACGCTGGTCGCCCCCGACGAGGCACGCGACGACCAGGCAGCGCAGCGCTTCGCCCCCGAGCTGTCACCAGGCGCCATGCGCGCTCGCGCGTGCTTCGGCGTCCTCTCCCCGTACGAGGTGGCGCTGGTGGACCCGGGCGTTCCGCCGCGCAAGCTCGTCGGTCTGTCGCAGGTCCGGAAGCGCGGTGTGGTCCTGTATCAGGCCGGTATGTACCTCCGCTTCACCGGCGCGTCGCTCGCCCCGTACCTCGTCGCCGACGCGCTCCCACTCGCGCACGAACTCGACCGGCGCGTCGCCGCGCTCGACTCGCTAAGTATCGCCAACGAGGGCGCCGTGATCGACGCGCTGACTCACGCTATCGCGGCAGCAATGCCACAAGACGGGGGATGAAGATCGCCGCGCCCACCAGTGCCGCGCCGATCGCGCTGACCAGCACCGCCCCCGCCGCCACGTCCTTCGCCACCTTTGCCTTGGGATGGAACCCGGGGCTTGCTATATCCACCGCCGCCTCCACCACGGTGTTCAACAGCTCCAGCGCGATGACCAGCGTGATCACGCCGAGCAGCGCCGCCCACTCCGCCGCGGCGATCCCCAGCACCATCGCCGCACCCGCGGCCATGAGTCCGAGCGCTACGTGGATGCGCAGGTGGCGCTGCGTCCGCCAGGCGTGCCCGATGCCCTGGAAGGCGTAGCCAAAGCTCCGCCGCTCCTGCGCCCACAGTGTCGACCGCTGCGCCGGCGCGGGCCGGCGCGGCACCTCGCGGATCACTGCGCGAGGCGGTGAGGCGGTCATTCAGAGACCGACCCTCGGCGCGCTTTTTCGCCGCTGGCGCGTGCGCCCTCACCCGCGACCCGACTCAGGCCAATCGACTGCAGCGCCCGCTCCTCCGCGGCGCGCATGCGCCGCTGGTCG
>DASTZM010000432.1:0-2999 GCA_035764305.1 Chloroflexota bacterium
GGGCGAAGATGAGCGCTCGATCCGATTCGGCTGGCACCGCGGCGTCGAGGGCGTGTCGGAAGTGGCCCAGCCAGCGGCCGGCCAGCTCGCGCGTGATTGGCAGCGGGTCATGGCGATGCTGCAGCCCGGCGTGCGCGGAGTGGCTGTAGCGCTCGCCGCCGCCCAGCCATTCGGCGAAGAAGCGCTTCTGATTCGCGCGCTCGGCGCTGAGCTCGGGCCCGAACAAGGGCCGCAGCCGCTCATCCCGTTCGAAGCGGTCGTAGAGCACGTCCACCAAGCGGTCGACGCAGGCCGAGCCGCCGATACGGGCGAACAGTGCGCCGCCGGCGACCGTGAGCGGGGCATCTGCTTGCAGGAAGCGCCGGTGCTCCAGCGGCCCCTCGCTCATTCGTTCATCCGCCCGTCCGCCGGTTCAGCAAACTGGGTGGAGCTCGAAGACACGCCGGCCCTTGGCCGCTTCCAACGGACGGTCGAGGTCCACCCCATCGACGGTGCGGATGAACCAGGCGCGAGGGCGGTCAGCCGTCTGAGCTTTGCCGCGCCCACCACTTCGCTGGTGATCAGCACGCTCGGCACGCCGCCGGCGACCATTGCCTCGGCCTCACCCAGCTTCGCGCAGCAGATGCCGATCGCGCCGGCGTCGAGCTGCTTGCGCGCGATGAGGGGCGTCTTGTGGGCTTTGGCGTGCGGGCGGACCGCGCACCCCGTCCGGCGCGACCACTCGGCCATCCGCGCGATGTTCCGCTCCAGTACCGCCGCGTCGACGACGAGCGCTGGGGTGTCAAGCTCCTCCAGGCGCGTACCATGCGGCGGCAGGTGCATCGCGGCCCATCGTACCCGGCAGTGTGGCGACCGCGATCAATCCCTTCACGACCGGCTAAAGCCCGCGCTCTCGTCGCGCGCCGTTGACTTCCTCACCCGGGCGTGCTACTCGCCGCGCGCCGCTGTCGCCCGGCTATCCCGGCGGACGCGCCACCGCCGCCAGCGCGTCGCGCAGCGCGCGCCGCGTCAGCGGTTTTCCCACCACCACGTCCACCCGTTCCGGCCGCTCGTCCGCGGCCAGCATCAGCCCGCCGAAGCCCGTCAGCATGATCACCGGCGTGGCGGGCGATGCCGCCTTGACTGCGGCAGCCACAAGGTCCCCGCTCATGTCCGGCATCGCGCGATCGGTGATCACCACGTCAAAGAGCGCGGCGCGGAACCGCTCGAGCGCCTCCCGCCCTGTCTGGGCCTCCTCGACCGCGTGGCCGTCCTCGCCTTCGCACTGGCGATGATCTGCCTCGCCCGCGTTTTGGAATGACCTCTAGGGAACTGCCCGGACTCCGTCCGGGACGCAGGACCATTGGGTCAAGCTGGCGTCGCGCGAGTCAGACGCGCCAGCCCTTTAGCCAAAGCGGTAGATCCGGGCGGCATTCTCCGACGCGATGGCGCCTGCAAGGTCCGGCGGGAGCGCTGCCAGGAAGTTCGCGTAGAGACGGTCGAGTCGCTCCTGCGTCGTGGCATCAACCGACGTGACGAACGGCTGCCCCACGCCCGGCGGGTGATAGAACCGGTCGCTGCCCAGGACGGCGCGGTCGGGAAACGCGCGCAGCAGCGCGAGCCACTCGGGGTCGATCGCCGGTGGGGTGGTGGGGGCGCTCGGGCCCGACTGCACCAGCACCGTGTGCGGGTAGGCGCCCGGTGGGAGCACCCTCAGCTGGATGAACAGGTTCTCGTGTGCCGCCAGCAGCCCGCGCGTGAGCGCGGCGCTGCGCTGCCCGACGGGGTCGGCGCCCGCGTGAGCCCACACGATGCGCGCGGCCCGGTTGTGCGCCAGCAGCCGCTCAAAGGCCGGGAGGGTGGCCGCCAGCTGCGGCGGATTCCTAGTTGGGCGGACCGCGTTCGCCGGCAGCTGCTCGTCGCCGAACGGGAGATCCTCGACCACCGCCTCCATGTGCAAGTCGATCGGCAGGCCGTTTCGAGCCGCGACGTCGGCGAGCAGCAGGAAGAGCGGATGGTCCGCCGGCGCGGCCTCGAACGGATGACTGGGCGCGAACGAAATGTGGAGCGCTGCCAGCTCGCCAAACGCGGCGGCGCCCGACTCGACGATCTGCGCCGCGCGCGCCTCGAACGCCGCGGCGACCTCGTCCGTCACCGTGTCCGCCGGCGTCGCATGGATCATCGCGTTGAGCGAGCCGCCTCCCGCCGCGAACGCGAGCCGGTCCGGCGCCCGGCCCACAACCGATCCCAGCTCCGCCGCGTCGCACGTGTCGGACGGGTTCGGCGGCGGCAGGAGCACGCTCTTCCCGATGCCGAGCGTGTCCATCGCACGCAGCGCGTCGGCGATAGCCACCTCCATGTCGCACGTGCCCGGCGGTGACACGAGGTGGACGTGGGTGTCCACGTAGGCAGGGCCTTGCGCTCCGATGCCCGAACGTCCCGAGGGCTGGCCGGGCTGCAGCAGGCGCGGCGGCTGCGGCGGTTGCTGCGCTCTCGCCAGCGCAGGCGCGCCGGCCGCCACAGCCCCTCCAACGAGTGCGGTCAGAACCCGTCGACGAGCGCGCGTCACCGCCCGCTCCATTCCGGTTTGTCTGGCCCGCCGGTCCATCTGCCGTCGCGCCCAGTCTAGTACGCAGTCACGCCGCCACCCCACCCAATAGGAGCGCCGGCAGGCCGACGGAGCACGTCAAGGCGTCTGCTCCGCCCCCCGAGAAGTCGGGCGCCCCGAGCCGCACTACGCTGCGCCGCCCCATCATCCGCATGCGCCGCGAATCGCCTCGCCACGAACCACGGACGTTGCGGGCCAACCGCGCAGCAGTCACCACGGCCCGCCAGCCAGACAACGTACTTACCGCAGCTGTGCCTTCGCCGAGTTGAGGAAGTTGATGCACTGCTGCTGGTAATCGCTGGTGAAGCCCGCCCTGTTGCGCGACGCGATGGCCGCTTGAATGCCGGCGATCCCTCGGTCGATTACGGCGATGACGTCGGCGTTGGTCGCCGAGCTTGCCCACGCCTGGCCG
>DASTZM010000433.1:0-5060 GCA_035764305.1 Chloroflexota bacterium
GCCCGACTGGAGGCGGCGGGGCTGCGCGTGACGCGCTGGACGTCCTACCTGCGACCCGGTGCAATGGCGGTCTTCGACCTGAGCCACTACTACGGCGCGCCAACGCTACTCAGCAAGCGCCTCACTGGGCGCTGGATCCTCTGGCCTAGCAAGCGCGATGTGCTGCCGTGGGAGAGGTGGCTCGAGCGGCGCCTGGCGCGCTACGCCGAGCAGATCGGCGTGCCCGACGGCGCGTACTACTTCTTCGCGGCGCGGAAAGACTCGTAATCCACGGCCACGCGTGACCGCCTATGCTTGACCAGACGAGGCAGACGTGATGGCTGTCCTATCCGGCCGCCGAATGGAGTGGGCGATCCTCCTGGCGATCCTCCTGGTGGGGGCGTACTTCCGGTTCACCGGGCTCGACTGGGATGGTGGTCAGCATCTCCATCCAGATGAGCGGTTCCTGACGATGGTGGAAGGCGCCATCCGGCCCGGAGTCGCGACGCGCGCCGGTCAGGATGGCCCCGTGCAGTACGTGCCGGCGGGGCTGTTGGAGACGTACTTCGACACGCAGCGCTCGGCGCTCAATCCGCACAACGTCGGCTACGGCTTCTTCGTCTACGGCACGTTTCCACTGTTTGCGGTACGCGCCATCGCCGGTGCCCTCAACGCAACTGACTACGGCAAGGTGCACCTGCTCGGGCGCGAGCTGTCGGCGCTGGCCGATCTCGGCACCGTCACACTGACGTACTTGATCGGTCGGAGGCTGTACGGCGCGCGCGTCGGCCTACTAGCGGCGGCGCTCCTGGCGGCGTGTGTGATGCACATCCAGCAGGCCCACTTCTTCGTCTTCGATAGCTTCCTCGTGACGCTGGTCGCCGCGTCTTTCTACTTCTGCATCGACATCGCGGAGACTGGACGCTGGCGGTCCTTCGCGCTGGCGGGTCTGTTCATGGGTCTGGCGGCGGCGACGAAGCTCTCGATGGCGATCTTCGGCGCTGTCGTCGGCCTGGCTGGGGTAGTCTGGCTGTGGCGGCAGGGCGTGAACCAGCGCGGGCTCACCGCGCTGCGCACGCTCTGGAACGACCGCGGGGTCTATCAGTTCGTGGTCGGCGGCGCCATGGCGGCAGCGGCAGCCGCGGTCACGTTTCGCGTCTTCCAGCCGTATGCGTTCGCCGGACCGAGCCCGATCAGCTTTCAGCTCAACCCGGCATGGTGGGCCAACATCAAGTACCAGCTGGACAGTCAGGCAGGGACGGTCGACCTACCGCCCAGCATCCAGTGGGCGGGGACTGAGCCGCTGCTCTTCCCGTGGCGGCACATGGTGCTGTGGGGCATGGGACCAGCGCTTGGACTGGCGGCGTGGTCGGGATTCGGCGCGGCGGGCATGACCTGGCTCCGCCGCGGCGGGTGGCAGCACCTCCTGCTCGTCGCATGGACCGCCTTCTGTTTCGTGTACTTCGGGTCGGTCCTGAACAAGACCATGCGCTACCTGCTGCCGATGTATCCCTTTGCCATCGTCCTAGGGGCGTGGTGTCTTGTCGCGCTCTATGACTGGGCGCGCCGCCAACAGCTGGCGGTGATGAACGGAAGATCACTTCTGCCGCCGGCCGTCGCCCAGCGCGCACCGGCCATCGCGGCAGGGCTGGCGGGGCTGGTTGTGCTTGCCAGCGTGCTATGGGCGTTCGCGTTCACTCGCATCTACACGCGCCCCACGACCCGGGTCGCGGCGACGATGTGGATCTACCAGAATGTGCCGAAGGGGTCGGTGATGGCCAACGAGCACTGGGACGACCCGCTCCCGGTGCCGATACCGACCTACGACCACGGCGCCTACGCCGGGCCGCAGCTGCCGCTCTACGACCCGGACGAACCGCGCAAGGTCGACACGCTGGTGCGGATGCTGAGCCAGTCGGACTACATCAACGTCACGAGCAACCGGCTGTACGGCTCGATTCCGCGCATCCCGCAGCGGTACCCGATGACGACCGAGTACTACCGACGCCTGTTTGCCGGAGACCTCGGTTTCAAGCTGGTCCACGTCGAGGCGAGCTACCCGACGGTCGGGCCGCTGACGATCAACGACGACCGCGCCGAGGAAGCCTTCACGGTCTATGACCACCCCAAGGTACTGGTCTTTCAGAAGCAGCCGGACTTCTCCGGCGATCGCGTGCGGCAGATGCTGAGAGCCGTGCCGCTCGACAACGTCGTCAACATCCCGCCCATTCAGGTCGGCAAGCCGACGCTGGTGGAGCCCGACTGGCTGCGGAGTGCCAACGAAAATGGTGGGTCGTGGGGCGACCAATTCTCTGTGGACGGCATCGCCAACGCGGTCGCGCCGCTGACGTGGTACCTCGCCATCCAGTTCCTCGGAGCTCTCGCGGCGCCGCTGCTCTGGCGCGCTCTACCACGGCTGCCAGACCGCGGCTTCGGAATCGCCAAGCCGCTCGGACTTCTCGCTGCCTCCTGGATCGCGTGGACGCTGGCCGGCTACCGGCTGCTGCCGTGGACGCGGCTCACGCTCGTGCTTGGGGCAGCGCTGCTGGCGCTTGCCGCGACGATCGCCCTGCGTCGGTGGGGGGCGGAGTGGCTGACCTGGCTCCGGACGCACCGGCGGACAGTGCTAGCCACCGAGGGCGTGTTCCTCGCCGCGTACGTCCTGTTCCTGCTCCTCCGCGCGATGAATCCGGATCTGTGGCACCTCGCGCGGGGCGGCGAGAAACCCATGGAGTTCTCCTACCTGAACGCCGTGGTCAAGACAACGTACTTTCCGCCGTACGACCCGTGGTACTCAGGCGGCTACCTCAATTACTACTACTTCGGCTACGTCCTTGTGGCGGCGCTGATCAAGCTGACGGGCGTGATGCCGGCGATCGGTTTCAACGTCGCGGTTGCTGCGCTCTTCGGGCTGCTCGCGGTGGGCTGCTTTTCGTTCGCGTACAACCTCTCGCGCTTGGGCGGCCGGCCGCGCTTCGGTGTGCGTGGCGCGTTCGGCGCTGGACTCCTGGGCTTCCTGTGCGTCGCGTTCCTGGGGAACTTGGACGGCTTCGCACAGCTTCTGGAGCGCTTGGCGCGCGCGGCACCGGTGGGGACCCGCAGCGCGCAGCCAGTGCTCTCCGGCATCTGGAGTCTGCTGTTCGGGATCCCCTCGGTGCTTTTGGGCGGCCGGCCCCTGGGGGAGTTCGACTTCTGGCGATCCTCACGCGTGATCGTGACTGACAACACGATCAACGAGTTCCCATTCTGGACCTTCCTCTTCGCCGACCTGCACGCCCACCTGATCTCGCTCCCATATCAAGTGGCGACGCTAGGCGTGCTGCTGCATCTGGCTCAGACCGGCGTGTCGCGCGACGATGCCGGGCGCTCCGGCGATCTTGACGTCGTGCGCGATGGGCAGCCCGGACCGTGGTTGTGGCGCCTCCTCTCGTGGCGGCGGGTCGTAGAGGTGGGGCTCGCGGCGTGGCTGGTGGGGGCGCTGAACGTAATCAACACGTGGGAGTTCCCGACGTACCTGGGGCTGACGGCAGGGGCGCTGCTGATCGCCGAGTGGACCGCACAACGCGAGCTCACGCTGGGTGGGCTCACCCGTACGCTGGTGTCGACGGCGGGCGTCGCGTTCCTGGCGAGACCGCTCTACCGCCCCTTCTGGCAGTGGTACGTCACGTTCTATTCGTCGGTCCAACCATGGACGCAGGGCCAGTCGCGACTCGACCAGTACCTGGTGATCCACGGACTGCTCGTGTTCGGCATCGTGACGTTTGTGGTGCTCGCGGCGTCGTCGGCGTGGCGCGGCGCGGGGTGGGGGCGCTACCTCGCGGCGCGTTGGCGCTTGCTCGCGGGGTGGACCCGCTTCGGCGAGCTCGAGCGTTCGCTCGCACTGGAGCAGCGCGCGCCGGCGATGGGTTACCTGGCCCTGTTCTGCTTCACGGCGCTGCTGATGCTCTGCTTCTGGCTGCGGGGGTCCTGGCTGCTGCCCTTGCTGACGGCGCTGCTCGCCGCCGTCACGGCGGCTGCGTGGGAGCGCCGCCACTCAGCGCCGCTGCTCTTCGGTTGCCTCCTGGCTGGGACCGGCACCGCGCTGTCGATGTTCGTGGAGCTGTACGCGCTCCAGGGAGACATCGGGCGGATGAACACCGTCTTCAAGTTCTACCTACAGCTCTGGGTGCTGTGGGGGCTCATCGGGGCGGTAGCTATGGCGTGGGGGCTCGAGCGGCTGTGGGCGTTCTACCGGTCCGGTCGTGGCGCCGATGAGCCGGGCGGCGAGCTGCCCCGCTATCGCGCGCTCGTGCTCGACGACCCCGTCGCGATGGGAGTCGGCGATGGTGACGCCGAAGACGATGACGGCTTCGCGGGCGTCACAAACGGTCGTGCCCAGCGTGCGAGCGGCGGGCCGGTACCAGACCAGGGCGTCCCCTCGTGGGCGTGGGCCTGGGCGGCGCTCGGCACGCTCCTGGTGCTGGCGGCGCTGGTGTACCCGATTGCGGCGACACCCGCCCGGCTGGCCGACCGGTTCGCGCTGCTGCCGCCCACACTGGACGGCATGGCGTACATGGCGCACATGTCCTTCACCGAGGGGAGCAGCGAGGTGCGCGCCAACGGATCGCTCAACGCGGAGATTCACGGCGCATCCGACTACGCCGCGATCCGCTGGCTGCTCCAGAACGTCCGGGGATCTCCGACGATCCTGGAGGCGCAGGTCCCCGAGTATCGGTGGGGCAGCCGGGTGGCGAAGTACACCGGGCTCCCTGCCGTGCTCGGCTGGCGCTGGCACGAGGCACAGCAGCGCGGCACGTTCGCGCCGCAGGTCGACCAGCGTCAGAGGGACGTGCAGACGATGTTCAACGATGCATCACCCGATCGCGCAGGGCCGCTTCTCAAAAAATATGGCGTACGATACATCTACGTCGGCGATCTGGAAAGGGCCTACTACAGCGCCGCCGGGCTCGCCAAGTTCGACCGGATGACCGACCTGCTGCGACCCGTGTACCGCGAGGCAGGCGTGACGATCTACGAGGTAGTGACGAATGGCACCTAGGCGTCCCGCGGATACGGGCGGCGACATGGATGTCGCACCCGAC
>DASTZM010000434.1:0-2422 GCA_035764305.1 Chloroflexota bacterium
CCGGTCAGTCGCTGCGCGCCGGCACGTTCACGGTCGGCGACTTCGCGCTCTTCGTCTCCTACCTCGGACACTTCGCCCAGTTCGCCGGGCTGGTCAGCGAGCTGTCCCGCCAGTACAAGCAGCAAGTCCCCTCCTATGGCCGCATGGTGGAGCTGCTCCAGGGCGGCGACCCGCGTCAGCTCGTCGCCCACCGCTCGCTCCATCTGCGTCACGACCCACCGCCCGTCCCGGCGCCGGTCAGGACCGACGCCGACCGGCTCGAGACGCTTGAGGCGCGCGGCCTGACCTACCTCCATCCGGGCCGGACGACCGGAATCCGCGACGTCTCGCTCACGCTCGAGCGCGGCACGCTCACCGTCGTTACCGGGCGCATCGGGGCCGGAAAGACCACCTTCCTGCGCGTCCTGCTCGGCCTCCTCCCCAACCAGGGAGGGGAACTGCTCTGGAACGGCCGGCGCCTCGACGATCCGGCTTCCTTCTTTGTGCCGCCCCGCGCGGCGTACGTGCCCCAGGTGCCCCGCCTCTTCAGCGAGACGCTGCGCGACAACCTTCTGCTCGGGCTGCCCGAAGACGCGGTCGACCTCGCGGACGCCCTCCACCTCGCCGTCTTCGAGCGCGACGTGGCGGCGATGGGGACCGGCGTGGCTGCGCCGCACGGCGGAGAGGACGACGAGGCGGGGGTGCGACGCAGGTGCGCCGCAGGGCTTGAGACGCGCGTCGGCCCTCGTGGAGTACGGCTCTCGGGCGGCCAGGTGCAGCGCGCCGCCGCCGCGCGCGCCCTCGTGCGGCTGCCCGAGCTGCTGGTGGTCGACGACCTGTCGTCCGCGCTCGACGTCGAGACCGAGCACACGCTCTGGCACCGCCTTTCCTCCCTGGGCGCGGGGCATGAGATGACCATCCTGGCCGTCTCGCACCGTGAGGCCGTGCTCAAGCGGGCCGACCAGGTGATCTGGCTCGAGGACGGCCAGATTGGGCCCGGTACTTGATTTCGGACGCCGTGCCTGTCACCCTTTGGCGCATCTGATGGCCGTCGCTGACCAGGCTCCACCCGCTTCCGGGTCCCTCACGGGCCCGACCCGCGATCTGCGCGTCGAGAGCTTCAAGCCGCTCGTCCCGCCCGCCATCCTTCTGGAGGAGCTGCCGCTCACCACCGCCGCCGTCACCACGGTGCGCCGCGGGCGCGACGAGATCTGCGCCATCCTCGACGGCGACGACGACCGCCTGATCGTCGTCGTCGGCCCCTGCTCGATCCACGACCCTGCCGCGGCGCTCGACTACGCCCGGCGCCTGCGCGCCGTTTCCGATGAGCTCGCCGGCGAGCTGCGCATCGTGATGCGCGTCTACTTCGAGAAGCCGCGCACCACCGTCGGCTGGAAGGGGCTGATCAACGACCCGCACCTTGATGGGTCATTCGCCATCAACGAAGGCCTCCGCCTGGCGCGGCGCATCCTGATCGACGTCAACGACCTCGGGCTGCCCGCCGGCTGCGAGTTCCTCGACCCGATCACGCCCCAGTTCATCGCCGACTGCGTCGCCTGGGGCGCCATCGGCGCGCGCACCACCGAGAGCCAGGTCCACCGCGAGCTCGCCGCCGGTCTCTCCATGCCGGTCGGATTCAAGAACGGCACCGACGGCTCGGTGCAGATCGCCGTCGATGCGCTCCGCGCCGCCGCGTACCCCCATCGCTTCCTCGGCGTCACCGAGCAGGGACTCGCGGCGATCGTCGCCACGCGCGGCAACGAGGACTGCCACGTCATCCTGCGCGGCTCCAGCAAAGGGACCAATTACGACCGCGAGCACGTCCAGCAGACGCTCAGCGCGCTCGCCAAGGCCAAGCTCGCCCCGCGTCTCATGATCGACACGTCCCACGGCAACAGCAACAAGGACCACTCGCGCCAGCCCGTCGTCGCCCGCGCCGTCGCGGAGCAGATCGCCGCCGGTGAGCGCGGCGTCATCGGCCTCCTGATCGAAAGCTTCCTCGTCGCCGGCAGGCAAGACCTCGTCGAAGGGCAGAAGGATTCGCTGACCTACGGCAAGTCCGTGACCGACGCGTGCATCGGGTGGGAAGACACCGTACCCGTGCTGCGCGAGCTGGCGGACGCCGTCCGCGCCCGCCGCACTGCCCGCCGCGCGTGATCGCCCAGATTCCGCCTGCGACGGCGGTCGAGGCGCCGCCCGCGGCGACCTCTTGGTGCATCCAGGGCGGCACGCCGCTCGAGGGGACCGTCGACCTCTACGGCGCCAAGAACGCCATCAGCAAGCAGCTCATCGCCTCGCTGCTCACCACCGAGCCGTGCTTCTTCTCCAACGTCCCGCGCATCGCCGAGACCACCATCACGCTGGAGATGCTCTCCGAGCTCGGCACGCAGTACGAGTGGCTCACCGAGCACACACTGCGCGTCGAGACGCCCCACCTGCGCAC
>DASTZM010000435.1:0-2543 GCA_035764305.1 Chloroflexota bacterium
ACTCTCGAGCACGAAGCGCAGGTTTGCCGGCCGCTCGGCGAGGCGGCGGGTCAGGTACGGGTACCACGCGCCCCCGAAGGGCACGTAGATCCGCACGTTCCAGCCGTCGCGCACCAGCTCGTCCTGCACGTCGCGGCGGATGCCGTAGAGCATCTGGAACTCGAACCGCTCGCGCCCGATCTCCCACCGCTCGGCGAACCGCCGCGCGTGGTCCACGATCCGCGCGTCGTGCGTCGCGATCCCCGGATAGGTGCCCAGCAGCATCAGCTGCTCCATCAGCTGCACGTACGCCCGGTTCACGTCCGCCTTGTCCGGGTACGCCACGCTCGGCGGCTCGGCGTACGCTCCCTTGCAGAGCCGCACGCGCGCCCCCAGCCTGATCAGCGCGCGTACGTCCGCCTCGCTTCTATAGAGATAGGACTGGATCACCGGCCCGACGTACCCCGGGAACCGCTCGTGCATCCGCGCGAACAGCGCCAGCGTCCGCTCGGTGTACGCCGAGCTCTCCATGTCGATCCGCACGAACGACCCCAGCCGCGCGGCCCGCTCGACCACGCGCGTCAGCAACCGCTCGCACGCCCCCTCGTTCAGGTCGATCCCGAACTGCGTCAGCTTGAGCGACACGTTCGCGTCGAGCTTCCGCTCGGCGATCGCCTCGAGCAGCCGCACGTAAAGGTCCGCGGCGCGCTCGGCCTCTTCCGGGCGCGAGACGTGCTCCCCCAGGTGGTCCAGGCTCACCTTGAAGCCCCGCCGGTTGAGCGCCCGCGCCGCCTCGAGCCCGTCGTCCATCGTCTCGCCCGCCACGAAGCGCCGCGCCACCTGTCGCGCGGCGGCCGTCGTCTCGGCCAGCCGGCGCAGCTTGGGCTGCGCCGCCGCGCCGAGCAGCGCCTTCCGCAGCACGCCGTGCGCCTACGCCAGCTGGTATTCGGGCGAGGCCAGGATCAGGTAGACCAGCCCCCGCACGCGCTGATCGACGAAGGCCGGCGAGAACGACCGGTTCTTCGCGCCGCCGATCAGCGCCGGACTCGCCTCGCCGCTGCCGCCCTTCAAGTACGCCAGCACGGTCTGACGCAGGTGCGCGCTCATCTGCCCGTCCAGCAGGAAAGCGCCAAAGTACTCGACGACCTGCTCGGGCGTGCGCAGCCCCTCGCGCTCCAGCATCAGCGAGAGCTGGGGCGCCATCGTGTTGGTGTCGTTGCGCGCCGTCACGACGTGGTTGGCGAAGTTCACGCGCTCGACCCACGTGGTCGTGTTCAGCCAGTTGACGCCGCCCGGCCAGCCGGCCACGTTGGGCGGATTGAACAGTGCCTGCCCCATGCGCGTCGTCACGCCGGGCAGATTTGCGCCCCCCACGGTGACTTTGAAGGAGCGGATCATCCCCACGACGTAGTCCACCGGCCCCTTGACGAGCGACCGGTAGGCGCGCGGTGAATAGAACTCGGGCGACTTGAACATCACCCGCAGCATCTCGGCGACGCTCCCGTTCGTCCGGACGTAGGCGGCCACCAGCGGCCGGACGTCGCGCTCGGTGGGATTGGGGAAGGCGAAGTGCGACCACAGGCGACGTGCCAGGCGCTCGGCCGTTCTCGGGTGCGCCGCGAGCAGCTCGAGCACATCGTCCCCCTTGAACGCGCCCGACTTGCCGAGCACGGTCTTGATGCCCGTGTCGAAGTTGGTCGGGCGGAACACGTACCGGCCGTTGTCGAGCGCCCGCCCGGTGAAGGCGCGCGCCACCTCGCGGACGTCGGTTTCGGCGAAGCCGTCGGCGCCGATCGTGAACAGCTCCATCAGCTCGCGCGCGAAGTTCTCGTTGGGCCTGTTCTTGTTGTTCGTCTGGGCGTCGAGCCAGATCATCATCGCCGGGTCGCGCGCGATGCCCGACAGGATGCTGCCGTAGGTATCGAGCGCGTGGGCCCGGAAGAACGTGTGCTGGTCGAGCAAGTAGTGCGGCGGGTTCGGATTCTGCGGCGTGGGGTTGGGCAGCCCCACCTTGGCGCTGCCGCTGGTCAGCAGGCCGTGCCAGAAGAGAATCATCTTCTCGCGCAGCGGGTGCTGCGTGTACGCCATGCGCAGCAGCCACCAGCGCTGGAGATCACCCAGCTTGCGGCGGTCGAGTCCCAGCCCCACCAGCCGTTTGTCCAGGTCCTCTTCGCCGTCCGAGACGTCGAGCAGCCGTTCCACGGCGCCGTTCAGCCCGAGTCGCTCGTACTCGTCGAGCGTCGCCGGGTCGGCGCCGAAGGCCGCGCGGCGGAGCAGGTGTGAGAGCTGCGCCCGGCGCCCCCGGAGCGGCTCCGGCTCGGTCCGTCCGTAGCCGCACGAGGCCGCGAAGAGGATGGCCTGGAGCGCCACCCCGGCGCGCGCGAAGAGCACGGCGCGATTCACAGCGGTATCCGGATGAGGCTAAGATACACCGACATGCCCGAGCCTAGCCTCCTCGATCAGATCGTCGACTTCCGCAGCGAGGCGCCTCTGCCCCGCATGGCGCGCGTGCGCCAGCGCTTCGACGCGCCGGCGCTCGAGGAGGTGGAGGCCGCCGTGCGGCG
>DASTZM010000436.1:0-2147 GCA_035764305.1 Chloroflexota bacterium
ACCGGCACAGGTGAGCGCATCATTCCCTACGCCATCGTCGCCGCGGCCCTCGCGCCGCCGGCGGGCGTGACCGGGCTGCGCGGCGCGCAAGTGGAACTCGTGGCCGCCAAGAACCTCGGCGCCTGGGTCAGCTCCCTACCGTCGTTCGAGGCGCGGCCCGAGGACCTGCTGACGCATCACCGCGTTGTCGAACGAGCCGGAACGGCGGGCGCCGCTCTGCCGGTGCGCTTCGGCACATCGCTCCACGACCGCGCCGCGCTGCGCGACGTGCTGGTCCGACGCGAGCCGTCGCTGACTGCAGCCCTGGCGCGCGTCGGCCGGCGGCGCGAGCTGGCCGTGACCCTGGAGTGGCGCACGCACCCCGACACACCGACGTCAGAGGACGCTCCAGACAGGGCGCCGCAGGCCGACACATCTTCCGGCGGCCCCGGCAGGCGCTTCCTGGCGGAGCGCGCGCGGCACTGGGCGGCGGCGGAGGCACGCCGCGCTCGGGCGAGCCACCTCTCCAAGCTGTTACACGAGACGCTCGGCGCCGCGGGAGCGGTTGACGACGACATCAGAGCGCGCATTGTCCCGGCCCCTCGCATAGCGTTATCCTGTGCGATACTGACCGATCCCTCCCGAGCCGAAGAGTTCATGCGGCGCGTGCGGGAACTGGCAGACACGTGGGACGACGTCCGGGTACATCTCGCCGGCCCGTGGCCGCCCTACAGCTTCAGTGACACAGAATGACGAGCTGGCGGCGCTGCGGCGGGAGGTCGAGCAGCTGCGTGGGCTTCTGCCGGAGCGCATCGATGTCGATCCCGAGGGAGTCGAGCAGGGTCTGGCCAAGCTCGTCCTCACGCTCATCGAGCTGCTGCGGCGCCTGCTGGAGCGGCAGGCCGTCCGGCGCATGGAAGGCGGCAGCCTGAGTGACGACGAGATCGAGCGCATGGGTGTGGCGTTGATGCGGCTGGAGGAGAAGGTCCACGCGCTCGCGGGGCAGTTCGGCCTGCGGCCCGAGGACCTGAACCTCGACCTCGGCCCGGCCGGGAAGCTGCTGTGACCGGCTACCACGGCCCGGGAGGCCCCGGCGGCGGCTCCGGCCTGATCGACATCCTCGACCGGGTGCTCGACAAGGGGCTCGTCGTTGCCGGGGACATCCGCGTTTCGCTCGCCAACGTCGAGCTGCTCACCATCCGCATCCGACTCCTCGTCTGCTCGATCGACAAGGCCGAGCAGATCGGGCTGAACTGGTGGCGATACGATCAAAGTCTGGTCAAGCCCATCCTGGACACGCCCGAGTTAGTGCCCGCACCCGACACCATCGCGCGACTGGAAGCGCGCATCGCCGAGCTGGAAGCCCAACTGGACGTCCAGCGCCGGAGCACACCGGTCACACAAAGAAGTACGCAGCGAAGCACACCGAGCACCCAGCGGTCAACGCGGAGGAGATAGAGCATGGCTGTCGAACGATCCCCGGGCGGAACGAGTCTGATTGACGTCCTGGACCGAGTCCTGGACAAAGGCATCGTCATCGATGCCTGGGTGCGCGTTTCGCTCGTCGGCATCGACCTGATCACGGTCGAGGCGCGCGTCGTCGTCGCCTCGATCGATACGTATCTGCGCTACGCCGAGGCGATGGGTATTACCGCCCCCGTTGCGCGTCCCCCGGCCATCGGCGGCCCCACGGTCCGCGAGGAGCTGGTCGTTCCGGTGGAAGACGTACCCCCGCCCGCGCCCAGAGTCGTCCGCACGACACCGTAGGCGTGGTGTGAGTCCTCGGTTGCGGCGCGCTCCGATGCTGCGCCGGGAGCCATCAGGCACGGAGATGTAGCTAGTGAGCAACCTCCTCGAGCTATACGAGCAGACGGCAGCGGCCTCGGCGCCGCAACCGGACCCGGTCAATCTGCGCGAGACGCTCATCCCCATGCTGGATGGGCTCTCGCGCGCGCTCGGGTACGACCGCGCGCTCGTCGCGCTGTTCGACCAGCGCCGCGGCGCGCTGCGCGGCAGCGTCGGGCTCAACGTGCCAGAACCGCTCGCCGAGTCGCTCGAGGTGCCGCTCAGCCAGCAGACCAATCCCATCGTGCGTGCGGTGCTCGACGGCACCCCCCAGCGCGTCGACGACGCCGTGGCCGATACGCGCCTGGACGAGAACACCCGTG
>DASTZM010000437.1:0-6463 GCA_035764305.1 Chloroflexota bacterium
CTCAACCACATTGGCGGCAATGCGTACGACCACTACAACGATGATGGCCTGCTGATTCACAAGTACGGCCCGCACATCTTCCACACGAACTCGCTGGAGGTGTTCGAGTATCTGTCGAAGTTCACCGAGTGGCGCGCGTACCAGCATCGCGTGCTGGCGAGTGTCGACGGCAAGCTCGTGCCGATCCCGATCAACCTGGACACGATCAACGCGCTCTACGGGCTGAACCTCACCGCACTCGAGGTCGAAGACTTCCTCAAGTCCGTCGCCGAGCCGCGCGAAAAGGTGCGCACGTCAGAAGACGTGGTGGTCTCCAAGATCGGGCGCGAGCTGTACGAGAAGTTCTATCGCGGCTACACGCGAAAGCAGTGGGGGCTCGATCCTTCAGAGCTCGATGCGGCGGTGGCGGCGCGCGTGCCGGTGCGCACGAATCGCGACGACCGGTACTTCACGGACAAGTACCAGGCGATGCCGCTACACGGGTACACGCGGATGTTCGAGCGCATGCTCGACCATCCCAACATCAAAATCATGCTGAACACCGACTACCGCGACGTGGTCGACTTCATCCCTTACAAGGAGATGATCTACACGGGGCCGGTGGACGAGTTCTTCAACTACCGTTTCGGCAAGCTGCCCTACCGCTCGCTGCACTTCAAGCACGAGACGCACGACCGTCCACGCTTCCAGGAGGCGCCGGTCGTCAACTACCCTAACGACTACCAGTACACGCGCATCACGGAGTTCAAGTACCTGACGGGCCAGGAGCACTCGAAGACGAGCGTGGTCTACGAGTTCCCGCGCGCAGAGGGCGACCCCTACTACCCGGTCCCGCGCCCCGAAAACGCCGAGATCTACAAGAAGTACAAGGGGCTGGCCGACCAGACGCGTGGCGTGTGGTTCGTCGGCCGACTGGCGACGTACAAGTACTACAACATGGATCAGGTGACAGCGCAGGCGCTGACGCTGTTCGAGAAGATCATGGCGGCGCGCCAGGTCACGGTTACGTCATCCGCAACCGTGGCAACCACAACCGCAGCACCGGCGGCAGCGACGGCACCGAGCAACGGCTCGCTCATCCCAGTCGCAAGCTAACCGTCACACAACAGAGACGGTTTCTGGCACGCGCTCTGCGCGCTATCTCCTGGATAGGGAGGTAGAAATGACCCAGAGCACGATGTCCGGTACCGGTACCGCCACCAGGCGATGGGACGAGTATCAGGACACCTTCAAGCAGGACTGGCGCGGCCGCTGCGGCGACAGCAAGCCGTGGGATACGCATATGCACGCGTACCGCTACGGCTGGGAGTCAGCCCAGCACGAGCGATGGCATGGCAAGGACTGGCAGCATGCCGAGTCGGACATGAAGGCGGGCTGGCACGACTGGAACAGCAAGCACATGCACGGCAGCGACATGCGGAACGAGCACAAGGACCACTCGCTCGGCGCCCACAAGACGATGGAGGGCAAGGTCGAGCACGTGTGGGACAACTTCAAGGACACGGTGAAGGAGGGCTGGGACCGCGCGCGGATGATGTAGCCTCGCGCGGCCGCTGAGCCACTACACCGCGACCGCTGCCGGCGGCGCCTCCCGTTTCGTGGGGGGCGCCGCCGGTCTGTTTGGCGCGCCGTAGAGGCGGCGGGGGAGCATGGTGGGGAGGGCGGTGCCGTGGGCTTCGACGAGCTCGTCGGTCATGTGCCAGATCTCGTCGACCGTGAGTACGCTCGCGGTGTGCGGGTCGAGCATCACGGCCTGGTAGAGCGCGTCTCGGTTGCCGTGCAGTGCGGCTTCGACGGCCAGCTGGTGGACGGTGATGTGGGAGCGGTTCAGCCCGGCCAGCTGCGCGGGCAACTCCCCGGCATGGCAGGGCTGCAGCCCCGCGCGGTTGACCAGGCACGGCACCTCGACGATCGAGTCCGCGGGCAGGTTGGGGATCAGCGCGGCGGTGCGCCGGTCGAGCGAGTTGGGAACGTTGCCGTTGAACGACCAGTCCTGGTTGGCTTCGATAGCGCGGATGATGTAGGCGGCGTACTCATGCGAGAGGCGCATCTCGATCGCCTTGCCCGACTCGACCTCGTGCCGCGTCTGCTCGAACTTCTTCAGGTTGTCGGCGCTGCGCTTGACGTACTCGTCGATCGGAATGTCGAGTCGCTCGATCTCCTCCGGACGCTTGATGAAGTACGGCACGTACTCCGCCATGTGCTCGCTGCTCTCGGTGACGAAGTACCCCAGGCGGCGCATCATCTCGAAGCGCACTTTGTCCTTGGCGAAGACGGCGGGATCCCCCATCACTTCCCAGAGGCGCGGGTAGGCGTCTTCGCGCAGGCCACTCTTCCCCTCCCCACCGGGCTTGGTGAGCTCCAGGAACCACGCCATGTGGTTGATGCCGGCGACGCGATAGCCGAGCTGCTCGTACGGGACGCCCATGTAGCGCGCCAGCTGGCGTGAGGTGCCCTGGACGCTGTGGCACAGCCCCACCGTCTCGATCGACGACGCACGCTCGGCGGCGAGGCACAGGATGGACATGGGGTTGACGTAGTTGAGGAGCAGCGCCTCGGGGCACACCTCCTCCATCTCGCGCAGCAGGCCCAGGAGGACCGGAACGGTTCGCAGGCCGCGGAAGATGCCCCCCACTCCCAGCGTGTCGGCGATGGTCTGGCGGAGGCCGTACTTCCTGGGGATCTCGAAGTCGAGCAGCGTCGCGTCGTGCATGCCGACCTGCACCGCGAAGATCACGTAGTCGGCGCCGTCGACGGCGTCGCGCCGGCTGAGGCTGGCCTCGACGCGCGCCGGCGCGTGGAGCTGTTCGGCGAGACGCTCGACCGTCTTGCGCGAGGTCTCCAAGCGCACAGGGTCGACGTCCATGAGCGAGAGCGTGCTGTCGCGCAGCTCCTCGAAGCTCAGGATGTCCATCATGAGCCGGCGCGCCCAGACGACGCTCCCGGCGCCGATCAACGCGATCTTTGCCACTCGCTCTTCTCCAAATCGATGATCAGTCGGAGAGTCTACTGCGGATCACCAGGAAGAGAGGGGCGGCCTATAATCGCTTGAGGTTGGGTGAGGCGCCGCGCGGCTCCGACCGCACCATGAGTGAGAAGTCGATCGTGGTCCGCCGGCGCGGCGCGCCGCTGCCGGACATCGGCCGAGCGACGAGCGCGCCGGATCGGACGCCGCCCGAGCCGCGCGCCGCCGTGACACGAGCGAACGATCCCGCGCTCGATGAAACCTCGCAGCCGCCGGCGCCGCCACCGGCGCCGCCACCGGCGCCCCCGCGCCACGTCGACATCCTGGCGCCGGAGCGCGAGCGTGTGCGGGGCGACCGGCCCGGCGACCGGCTTGTGCGGCTGCGCCGCCCCAAGGTAGCGGGGGTGCGCCGGCTGGACGACGGCGTGTACGAGGTCATCGCCGATGCGCCGAGCGGCGGCCGGCTTTCCCGCACGCTGTATGGCGTGAGGCGCCGCCTAATCGGCGCGCCGATCCGCAGCGAACACGAAGCGCACGAGCGTCTGTCGAAGACGGTCGGCCTAGCGGCCTTCGGCACCGACAACATCTCATCATCGGCGTACGCGACTGAAGAGCTGATGCGCGTCCTCATGCTCGCCGGCGTCGGCGCGCTGACGTGGACGATGCCACTCTCGCTCGCGGTTGTCGTGCTCCTGGCGATCGTCGTCACGTCCTATCAGCAGACGATCCGCGCCTACCCGCGGGGCGGGGGGTCGTATGTCGTGAGCAGCGACAACCTCGGCGTGGTGCCCGGTCTGATCGCCGGCGCGTCGATCCTGGTCGACTACGTGCTGACCGTGGCGGTGTCGGTCAGCGCCGGCGTTGCGGCGATCACGTCGGCCTTCCCCGCGGTGCATCAGGAGCGCGTGCTGATCGCGGTGATCGCGGTGGCGGTGATTGCGTGGATGAACCTGCGTGGCATCCGGGAGTCTGGGATCGTCTTTGCCGCGCCGGCCTACCTCTACGTGGTCATGTTCGTCGGGCTGATCGCGTACGGGGTGTACCGCTACGTGGTGGGAGACCCACCGGCGTACGAGCCGCTGCCGATGAATGAGGCGTCCGCCCATCACGTCGGCACCGAGGCGCTGGCGCTGTTCCTCATCTTGCGCGCCTTCGCATCGGGCGCGGTTGGCCTGACTGGTACCGAGGCGATCGCCGACGGCGTCGCGGCGTTCAAGGCTCCCGAGAGCCGCAACGCGCGCGTGACGCTGATCGCGATGGCGTCGATCTTCGCCACGGTGTTCATCGGGATCAGCTTTCTCTCCAGCTGGATCGGCATCGTCCCCGACCCGAGCGAAGTGGAGACGGTGAACAGCCAGCTCACGCGCACCCTGATTGGCATTGGGCCGCTGTACTACGTCATCCAGTTCACCACGGCGATCCTCCTGGTCCTGGCGGCGAACACGGCGTTCGCGGACTTCCCGCGGCTGGCGTCCTTCATGTCGCGCGACAAGTTCCTGCCGGCGCACTTCGCGACGCGCGGCGGGCGGCTGGCGTTCTCTAACGGGATCATCGTCCTGGCCAGCGTGGCGGCGGTGCTGATCCTGATCTTCCAGGGATCTGTGACGTCGCTGATTCCGCTCTACACGGTGGGCGTCTTCGTCGCCTTCACGCTCTCGCAGGCGGGCCTGGTGGTGCGCTGGTGGCGATTGCGCGAGCCGGGCTGGCAGTGGCGCATGACGATCAACTTGATTGGCGCGACGGTCACGGCGATCGTCGCCGTCGTGGTTGGGGTCACCAAGTTCGCGCTCGGCGCGTGGGTCGTGCTGGTGCTGATCCCGTTCCTGGTCATGCTCCTGCTGGGTATCCGCCGCCACTACCACGACGTGGCCGATCAGGTGACGGTCGATCCCAACGACCGGTCGGAGCACCCAGACGTCGCCGCGGGGCGCATCGTCCACTACGTGCTGATCCCGGTGAAGGACCTAGACCGCACGGCGCTGCGTGCAATCGCCTACGCCCGCTCGCTCACCGGGCAGGTCGGCGACGCGAGCGGCGCCCCGGCGGCGCCGGCGCATGGAAATCCGAACGTGGTCATCCAGGCGGTGCACGTAACTGACGACGCTGACTCGGTCGAGGCGCTGCAAGCGAAGTGGGAGGGCTACGATCCCGGAGTCGAGCTGGTGGTGGTCGAATCGCCGTACCGCGCTTTTCTGGGGCCGCTGCTGCGGTACATCGACGCGGTCGAGCGCCGCCACCAGAAGGAAACGGCGGTTGTGACGGTGCTGCTGCCGGAGTTCATCCCCGCGCGCTGGTGGGAAAACTTCCTGCACACGCACACCGCGCTGCAGCTCAAGGGAGCGCTCCTCTTCCGGCCGCGCGTCGCGGTGACGAGCGTGCCCTACCACCTGGAGGCGTAGCGAGGACGCGCAGCGGCGCGTGGCATGACCCGTGCCCAGTGGGCGCGCGATGACGTCTGAGCACCTGACCCTCGACCCGCGTGAGGTCGCGCCCAAGCCGCCCTTCCCCGAGCAGCGCCAGGAGTTCCCGGGCATCGAGGCCGAGATGGAGCCGCGCCCAGACTACGGCGCGGTGACGTACGTCGGGAACTGCCGGCTCACGGGCCGCGCCGCGCTGATCACGGGCGGCGACAGCGGGATCGGCCGCGCCGTTGCGCTCGCGTACGCGCGGGAGGGCGCGAACGTCCTGATCTCCTATTACAACGAGGACGTCGACGCCGAGGAGACCGCGCGGCTGGTGGAGGAAGCGGGACAGCGCTGCGTGATGGTCCCCGGCGACATCCGCGATGAGGCGCACTGCCGCCACCTGGTCGAGCGCACGGTCGAGGCGTTTGGGCAGATCGACATCCTGGTGAGCAACGCCGCGTACCAGATGCACTACAAGAGCATCCAGGAGATCAGCGAGGCCGAGTTCGACCGCGCCTACCGCACCAACGTCCACGCCACCTTCTTCCTGAGCAAGGCGGCGCTGGCCGAGATGAAGCCGGGGTCGTCGATCATCATCACCGCGTCGGTCGAGGCGTACGAGCCCCTGCCGATCCTTCTGCCCTACGCGAGCACAAAGGGGGCACTGGTCACGTTCGGCAAGGGGCTCTCGAAAGAGGCGATCAAGCAGGGCGTGCGCGTGAACGTCGTCGCGCCGGGGCCGGTGTGGACGCCGCTGATCCCAATGTCAATGCCGCTGGAGGACGTGAAGACGTTCGGGAACACCACGCCCATTGGTCGTCCTGCGCAGCCCGCCGAGCTGGCTCCCATCTACGTCTACCTCGCCTCGCGCGATTCGAGTTATGTCACGGGGGAGGTGTTCGGTGTCGCCGGGGGCATGAAGCTCGGCTAGCGCGCGCTGGAGGCGTCGCGCGGTCTCGTGGATGGCGCGCAGATACGGCTCGTTCGGCACGCGGTGCACGATTCCGCGGGCCTCACGAACGTCCCACACACCCAACCGTCCCCAGTCTCCCACCTGGCCGCCTTCCCACTCGCGCATGTCCACGAGTGGGAA
>DASTZM010000438.1:0-5735 GCA_035764305.1 Chloroflexota bacterium
AGCAGACGTGGCGGCGGCTGCGCCGCCTACGCCCCACGCTGCGGGGAGGCGCTCGCCAAGGATCAGGGCGGCGTTCTTCCAGAGCATGCAATCGAGGTCGTCCGACGAGACGTCGAGGCAGAGGATCTTGGAGAGCTGGGAGGGGACCGAGCGGCCGGGGACATCGGTGCCGTAGACGATGCGCCCGGAGCCGACGGCGCGCAGCGCGATCTGGGCGTAGGCGCCGGCCGACTCGCCGCCGGCGACGTCGAGGAAGACGTTGTCGACCTGCTTGAGGGCAGCGACGCCCCACTCCCAGTCGCCGCCGATGTGGCCGCCAAAGAACTGCACGCGGGGGTGGCGGCGCGCGAGCGCCAGGAGGTCGAGGGGCGTCGACTCGCCGGGTAGGTTGCCCGCGCCGGGGCCGTCGGGGCCGACCTTCATCCAGGTGTGCTGGAGGACGGGCACGGCGTGGGCGGCGCAGAACTCCATGAGCGGATCGAGGCGCGGGTCGGAGGCGCGCACGGCGACCCACAGCTTGAGGGCGACGAAGGGGCCGGGCTCTTTGAGGAAGCGGCACTCGAGCTCGTCGAGCGCTTCGCGCGTGTGGGCGGGGTTGACGTAGACGTAGGCGGCGAGTCGCTCGGGATGCTGGCGCACGAACTGGGCGCACTCGTCGTTGGCGATGCGCCAGTCGTCGATCTCGGGCTCGTTCTGCCACCCCTTGGCGCGCGGTCCGAGCGCGGCGACGAGGAGGCGTGAGTCCCAGCGGGCGAGGGCGTCGAGGTAGCGCTGCGTGTCGGCTTCGGCGCGGGGTGGGTGGCCGTGGATGTCGATGAGCATCGGGCTAGCGCGTGGCGGTGGGTGACCAGGGGCCGACCTGCTGGCCGCGGGCCTCGGACATCTCGGCGGAAGCGTCGCCGGCGAAGCCCTGAGCCGCGAGGACATCGAAGGCTTCGGTGGCGGCACGGGCAGTCTGGTCGACGTCGGCCTCGGCGTGGGAGAAGGTCATCATGTTGAGGCCGCCGCGGCGCATGAGGACACCGCGCTTGGCGAGCTCGGCCAGGAAGAGCCCCCACGCGGCGGAGATCTTCTCCGCCGGGAGCGAGAAGGTCATGGCGCTCATCGGTGGGTAGCCGGTGCACCGGAACGGCACGCGGCTGGCTTCGGCGGCGGCGTTGAGGCCGTCCATGAGGCGCTGGCCGACGGTCCAGAGGTGCTTGATGACGGGCTGGCGCTGGTACTCCTTGAGGACGGCGACGCAGGCGGCGAGGGAGAGGGCTTCGCCGCCGTAGGTGATCGAGATCAGGGCGTCCTTGGCGGCGGCCATGACGTCGCCCCTGCCAGCGACGGCGGCGAGAGGCATGCCGTTGGCCATGCCCTTCGCGAAGGCGGCGAGGTCGGGGACGACGCCGTAGTGCTCCTGCATGCCGCCGCGGGCGAGGCGGAAGCCGTTGACGATCTCGTCGAAGGCGAGAAGGGCGTCGTGGGCGCGGGCGAGGTCTTGGAGTCCCTGGAGATGCGTGTGGTCGAGGGAGGCGTCGTAGGGGAGATCGGTGAAGATCGCGGCGACCTGGCCTTTGTGCTGGTCGAGCAACTGCTCAACACGCGCGAGGTTTCCCGTGGGGAAGGAGACGACGTACTTGGCGACGTCGGGCGGGACGGCGGAGTCACGCGATGCGGACCAGGTGTCGGGCCAGCCGCGATAGCCAGCGTTCAGGATGACGTGGCGGCCGGTGAAGGCGCGGGCGATGCGGGCCGCGGCGGCGGTCGCTTCGCCGCCACCCTTAAAGAAGCGGACCTGCTCGGCGCAGGGGATGGCTTCCGAAAGGCCTCGCGCTGCCTCGACCTCGGCGGGCCAGAGGAGGCCGGAGATGAAGCCCTTGTCGAGCTGCTCGCGCACGGCGCCGTCGACGGCGGGGTAGCGGTAGCCGAGGGTGACGGGGCCGAGGCCGTTGACGTAGTCGACGTACTCGTTGCCGTCGACGTCCCAGATGCGGCAGCCGTCGGCGCGGGCCGCGAAGATGGGGTACTTGCCGAAGGCGTAGGCGGCGGGGCGCTTCGAGTTGGTCTGAGAGCCCCCGGGGATGAGCCGTTCTGCGTCGGCCCAGAGGGCGAGCGATCGGTCGAGCGTGAGGTCAGGCGGCGACGACGGGGGAGCCGCTGGAGTGTCGGTTGCCACGGCGGAACGCTACCAGGCCGGGCGGGCTCATCCGGGCAAGCGCAAGGGCGCCGAGGGCGAGGACGAGGTCACGCGCCGCGATGTCGAAGTAGCTGCGCTGGAGGGCGATGAGGATGCTGGCGGCGAAGATGAAGTGCAGGGCGGCGACGAGGTAGGCGCCGTAGCGGGGGGCAACCCAGATGAGCAGGCCGGCCAGGATCTCGACGACGCCCGCGCCGACCATGTAGACGTGGCCGCCATCCAGCCGGCCTCGCTTGAGCGCCGGGGCGACGTACTTGTCCCAGTCGACCAGGAGATGCAGGAACTTATCAGCGCCCATTAGGATGGAAGCAAGGGCAAAGGTGTGACGGAGCAGGCCGTAACCGCGCAACATGTTGAGTAAGTTGACTATGTTACTCTACTTCGCTGCGAGTAGGGTCTCGGAGGAAGGATATGCGTAGGCTGGGGCGGCGTGACGTGCTGTGGGCGTCCGGGGTGGTGGGTGTCGGGGGACTGGGCGCAGCGTGCGACGCGGGGGCGGCACCGGCCGGCTCGCCGACCGCGACGACGGCGCGCACGACGGCGGCCCCCGCCGCGTCGCCGACGCAGGCGCGGCCCGAGCTGGTGCACGTGTTCAGCAACTCGGCGCCGCACATCGTCGAGATCGACGCGACGACCAACCGCATCACACGGACGAAGGAGGTGCCCAACCTGGGCGTGTGGGCGACGAACGATGACCTGTGTTTTTGGGATGGCCAGAATGCCTGGCTCGGTCGGCGCGATCCCGGCACGAACGACGTGGAGATCCTGCTGGTCAACCTGGATACCCTGGAGGTCACGCGGCGCATCCCCCTCGGCAAAGACTCCACCACGGTCTACATCAGTAAGGGATCACTGCGGAAGAACCAGCTGTTCGTCTCGAAGCACGCCTCGGGGCAGTTCGTGGTGATCGACACGCGGACGTTCCAGGTGATCGACACCAAGGACGTGCCGGTGAACGGCGGCGTGGCGTGCGACATGGACGTGGCGACGGGGTCGGACGGGGTCGAGCGGGCGTATATCCCGACGGATACGGGCGGGCAGACGATCGCCTACAACACTGAGACGCGCGAGATCGTGGCCACGTTCACGCATCCGGCGGGCGTGCGGCCCTACATGCTCACCACGTCGATGGACGGGCGGTACTGCTGGGTGCAGGAGCGCACAACGGACGGCAACCGCGTGCTGGATGGCCGGACGCTGCAGGAGGTGAAGCACGTGCCGACGGGGCGGGCGGCCTTCGTCAACACGTTCAGCCCGGACGGCCGGCTGTGCTACGTCAGCCACGCGAACGACACGCGTATGGTGGTGGTGGAGGCGAACCCGCCGTTCAACATCGTCAAAGAGGTGGAGGTGGGGGCGAACGCGCAGGTGACGGCGGCGCTGCCGAGCGGGCGGGCGGTGTACACCATCGCCAACCGCGAGGCGCAGGTCTCAGCGATCAGCACGGCGAACTGGGCGGTGACGGCCAAGATCCAGCTGCCGGAGAACCCGGCGTTCGTGTACGCCCGACCCAACGCGCCGCGCTAGGGCGAGGCCAGCCCGGACGGGCGCAGGCGGCGAGCGAGAGCGGAGAGCGAGACAGGAGCGGAATGAACCGGAGAGACTTCCTTTATATCCCCGCGGCGGTGATACCGGCGGCGGTGGCGGGTGGGGTGACGTACGGGGCGCTGGCGCCACAGCGCGATCAAGCGCGGGCGCGCGCGGCGGAGCTGGAGGCGCAGCTGGCCACGACGCAGCAGACGGCCACCAAGACGCAGTCCGACCTGACCGCGGCGCAGCAGCGCATCACGGGGCTGAACACACGCTGGGTGGCCTCAGGCGGCGGGACGAACAAGAAAATGATGCCCGACGCCGCAGGTAACCCGACGGTGGTGATGCTGGAGGTGTTCAGCTTCGACCGCAACCACGCGTACTGCCGCGTGGACGACAACGCCGAGACGTTCGTCATGCCGACGTTCAAGATGGGGAGCGTGACCATCCCGGCGCGCAGTTTCTTTATGTCGATGGCGACGACGACGATCGACGCGTTCGAAGCACGCGACATGGGCGGGGGCAAGGCGCAGGTCACGCTGCGGGGCAACCTGGACTGCCACACCGAGGTCAACTCGGCGAGCATCAAGGTGGGATCGCGCACGGCGGGGGAGCCGGCGTCCTACGAGATCGTGGCGGTCGACGGCGGCCAGGGCGGCGGGCCGAAGGGCGATTCGTTCGCGTTCACGACGTTCTTCGACGAGCGGATGGCGCCCCTGAATCACGCCATCTTCGGACCGAAGTTCACGTTCACCGGCGAGATGGTGGAGGGGGAGATCACCATCCGCAACCTGGCCAGCCTGGCGACCTAGCGACCCGGCGAGGAGGGCGATCCGTGCGAGGCGCGCGATACACACGGCGGTCCGCCGGCCGGCTGATGACCGGCCTTTCGGCGGGCGCGGCGCTGCTGCGGCCGCTGGGTACGGCCGTCGACGCGTTCGCGGAGGGCGAGGAGACAGGCCCGTTCACGCCGAATGCGGTGCTGCGCTGGAATCAGGTGGCGCTGGACACGATCCGCCGGACGCGGCCGGCGCCGCCGGTGGCGTCGCGCGCGCTGGCGATCCTGCACACGGCGATCTACGACGCGTGGGCGGCGTACGACGCGACGGCGGTGGGGACGCGTCTGGGCGGCGCGCTGCGCCGGCCGGCATGGGAGCAGACGGCGGAGAACAAGCAGGAAGCGCTGAGCTTCGCCGCGTTCCGGGCGCTGACCGACCTGTGGCCGGCGGCGGAGGGGTCGTTCGCCGCGCTGCTCCGGTCGCTGGGCTACGATCCGGCGGCGGCGCTGCCGGCGATGGCTGGAGGCGGAACGTCGCCGGCGGCGGTGGGGACGCTGGCCGCGCTGGCGGCGCTGGACTTCCGCCACAAGGACGGCTCCAACCAGCTGGGCGAGCGGGGCGGCGGGGCGTACGGGGACTACACGGGCTACACGCCGGTGAATGGACCGGACGCGGTGAGCGATCCGAACCACTGGCAGCCACTGAAAGTCGCGGACGGGCAAGGGGTGGTGACGGTACAGAAGTGCGTCGTACCGCAGTGGGGGCGGGTCACACCGTTTGGGATGAGCAGTGGCACGCAACTGCGGCCGGAGTCACCGCCGCCGCTGTACCCATCGGCGGAGTACGCCGCGCGGGCCGAGCAGCTGCTGGAGCTGAGCGCAACGCTGGGCGACTCGCGCAAGGTGATCGCCGAATACTGGGAGGGCGGTCCGGGGACGACGACGCCGCCGGGGCACTGGCACGAGTTCGCGCAGTGGGTATCGCGGCGCGACGGGCACGACCTGGACCGGGACGCGAAGCTGTTCTTCGTGCTGGGCAACGCGCTGATGGACGCGGCGATCGCGTCCTGGGACTGCAAGCAGGCGATCGACTACGTGCGGCCGATCACGGCGATCCGCTTCCTGTTCAAGGGGAAGAGCGTGCGGGCATGGGCGGGGCCGTTCAAGGGGTCAGGGATGGTGGACGGGGCGGAGTGGCAGCCGTATCAGCGGACGACGTTCGTGACGCCGCCCTTCCCGGAGTTC
>DASTZM010000439.1:0-2548 GCA_035764305.1 Chloroflexota bacterium
GCCGGCCAGGCGCTCGACTCCGTAACCCCGATGCGCGAGCAGCGGCAGCCCGATCCGATCGAACACCGGACCCGCATACGCGTACACCAGGAAGGCCGCCGCCGTGACCGGAAGAATCCACCCGACGGAGCGGCGCGCCGCTTCGAGGACCAGCAGCACGGCCGCCACGCCGAGCGCGACGTCGAGCGGCGTCGGGTCGGTGGAGCGGTAGATGAACGCACGGAAATCCACCAGGGGCCACGCGAGGGCCACGACCGTCAGCGCGACGAGCACCCAGTCGCCGCGGGCGATGACGGGGCTGTCGCGCCTCCGTGCCGGGAATAGCAGGAACGTGAGCACGAGCGCGACGAGCAGAAAGCTGACGCGGTAGACCTGCGGCTGCACGATGAAGAGCACCCAGTAGAGGGCATACGCCGACAGCCCGGCGCACAGCGCGTTGGTGAGCGCGCCGGTGCGTCCCTCCAGCGTCCGGGTGGACGCTTCGTCAGCGGGGACCGGCAATTCCATGCGTGGAGGCATCCGCCGGCATTATGCCCTTGCACTTGTACTATTGTTGTAGTACAATGTGTCAAGTGAGCATCGTCACCATCGACTCCCAGGACGCGACGCCGATCTACGCGCAGCTCGAACGCGCGCTGCGGGCGGCGATCGCGACGGGGCGCCTGCAGCCGGGCGAACAGCTCCCGACCGTGCGGCAGCTGGCGGTGGAACTGCGGGTCAATGCCAACACCGTGGCGCGCGTGTACGCGGAGCTCGAGCGGGCGGGCGTGATCGAGACCAGGCGGGGGGTCGGTTCCTTCGTAACCGGCACACCCGCGCAGGCGCATCCGCCCCGCGAGCACGAACGGCGGCTGCGCGCCTTCGCCCTGCGCGTGATCGCCGATGCCGATCGCGCCGGATTCGATGTCGACGAACTCCTGGCGGCGCTGCGCGAGCAGCGCGTCGCAAGACGAACGTAGATGGAGGAGGAATCAAGATGATTGCCGGTGCTTTCGGCCGTCGTACCGAACAGCCGCTGTCGCTGCCCCACGCACGGACGAACGTCGTCGCCATCGCCGTCCTGCTGGCCTTTACGTTCGCCGGAGCACTCTGGAGCGTGGCCACCCGCGACCCGGTGCCGCTGGGGGCGCTGCTGCTCGCCGGAGTGGTGCTGATGCAGTCGCCGAAGGTCGCCGATCAGTGGGAGCGCGCCGTGGTGCTCCGGCTCGGACGCTTCACGGGATTGCGGGGGCCCGGCCTCTTCTGGCTCGTCCCCTTCATCGACACCGTCTCGTCCTGGATCGATCAGCGGACGATCACCACCAGCTTCGCCGCCGAGCAGACGCTGACCTCCGATACGGTGCCGGTCAACGTCGACGCGGTGCTCTTCTGGATGGTGCACGACGTCGAGAAGGCCGCACTCGAAGTGCAGGACTACGAGCAGGCGGTCAGCTGGGCCGCCCAGACGGCGCTGCGCGACATCATCGGCCGCACGACGCTGACCGACCTGCTGCGCGGCCGCGAGCGCATCGAAACCGAGCTGCAGCAGCTGATCGACCAGCGATCGAATCCCTGGGGGGTGACCGTGCAGTCGGTCGAAATGCGCGACGTCGTCATTCCCGGCGCCCTGCAGGACGCGATGTCGCGCGAGGCGCAGGCCGCTCGCGAGAAGCAGGCGCGGATCATCCTCGGGCAGGCCGAGCTCGAGATCGCGCACTCGTTCCAGGAAGCGGCCAAGTCGTACCACGACAACCCGACCGCGCTCCACCTGCGCGCGATGAACATGCTCTACGAAGGGTTGAAGGAGAAAGGCGCGCTGATGTTGATTCCCAGCAGCGCCGTCGAGTCGATGGGCATGGGAGGCATGCTCGGCGCCGCCGCAATGCGCCAGGAGAAGCTGACGGGCGGCGGCGAGTAGGGCGGGGCTTTATGCCCCGCCAACAGAGGAGGTCCTTATGGCTCCCGAATTCGGCGACCGTCTGAACGTCAAGATCTGGGTCATGCTCGTCATCCTCGGGGCGGTGCTCTGCATCATCGGGTGGTATCGCTACTTCACGCCCCTCTCCTGATACAACCGCAGCGCACCCGGATGGAACGCCGCTGGCGACCGCTCCACGGCGGTCGCCAGCGAAAGCTTGCGCGCCTCGGGATGGACGGCCGCGAGCTCCGGCTGCTTGCCGAACAGCACGCGCGTGATGTTGTAGGCAAGATCGTCCGGCATCGCCCGGTTCACGACCAGCACATTCGCGACGCCGACGACCGGCACGGCGTTCTCGATGCCCGGGTAGGCGCCGGCGGCCATCTCCAGCGGGAAGTACAAATCGCCATGCTCCCGCTGCAGCTGCGGCAACGCGCCGGCGGACGGGACGAGCGAGATGGCGATGCCAGGTGTGTGCGAGAGGTCCTGGACCGCCGGGCTCGGCAGGCCGCCGCTCCAGAAGAAGGCGGCGATCTTGCCGTCCTTCAACGCCTCGGCCGACTCGGTCACCCCCAGTCGCTGCCGCCGCACGTCGCGCTCGGGATCGAGTCCCTCCGCGCGCAGAATGCGGAACGCAATCAGCTCCGTTCC
>DASTZM010000440.1:0-2027 GCA_035764305.1 Chloroflexota bacterium
TCGAGGAGGCGGTGCGCCGCCAGCTGATGAGCGACGTGCCGCTGGGGAGCTATCTCTCGGGTGGGATGGACTCAGGCTCGATCACGGCGGTGGCGAGTCAGCAGCTTCCCCACCTGCACACCTTCACAGGGGGATTCCCCACCAAGGGCGTGGCGGGCGACGAGCGGCTGTTCGACGAGCGCGCGGCGGCGCGGCTGATGGCGACCGCGATGGAGACCGAGCACCACGAGATGGAGATCGGCCACGACGCGCTGGCGGCAGTGCTACCGCGCCTGGTCTGGCACCTGGAAGACCTGCGCGTCGCGTCGAGCTATCACAACTACCTGGTGGCGGGGCTGGCGCGGCGGGACGTGAAAGTAGTGCTCTCGGGCGCGGGAGGGGACGAGCTGTTCGCAGGGTACCCGTGGCGCTACGAGCGGGTGGCGGGGGCGCGGACACGGGACGAGTTCGTCGCGCGCTACGCGGCGTACTGGTCGATTCTGGTGCCGGACGCGGCGAAGCCGGCGTTCTTCGCCGGCGAGTTAGCCGGGGCGGCGCGCGGCTTTTCGGCGGAGCAGTCGGTGCGTGACGTGGTGGCAGACCTACCGGGAGTCGCCGTGGACGATGCGACGGACCTGGCGCTGACGTTCGAGGCGCGCACGTACCTGCAAGGTCTGTTCGTGGTGGAGGACAAGCTCTCGATGGCGCACTCGCTGGAGAGTCGCGTGCCGTTCCTGGACAACGAGCTGGTCGACTTCGCGCAGCAGATCCCGAGTCGCTACAAGCTGAGTCATGGGACCTCCAAGTACGTCCTGCGTCACGCGATGCGTGGGCTGATCCCGGAGCAGGTGCTGTGGGCGCGCAAGCAGGGCTTCGCGCCGCCGGAAGACAACTGGTTCCGAGGCCCGGCGCTGCCCTACCTACGTGAGCTCATTCTGTCCGAGCGGGCGCTGGACCGCGGGAGTTTCCAGCCGAAGGCGATCGAGCGGGCGGTCGAGGAGCACGTGGCGGGGGCCGCGAACCACAAGAAGCTGCTGTGGTCACTCGCGTGCTTCGAGTGGTGGCACCGTATCTTCGTGGATGGCGAGCGGCCGATCTAGGTCACCGGGCACGTGCCGCCAACGGGCGGGCTGCTCGACGGCGACGTCGTAGGGCCGGCCGCGGCGCTCGACCCAGATTTCGTACAGGCGGTCGTGGTAGACGATGACGTCGGATGGAGCGCCGAGGCCGTCCCGATCACGGTAGATGTGCGGAGAGAGGGCATAGCGGCCGCGGCCGAGGAGGAGTGGGTCGAGCACGACCTCGAAAGAGCCGTGCCCGCGCAGGGGTGGGATGGGGAGGCCGGCTTCGCGTGCGTCGAGTGTGCAGGCCGCGACGCCGTCCGAGCGCGTGAAGAGCACGACAAGGGCGAGGTCATCGTAGGGGGCGTTGCCTTCGTAGGTCATGCGCACGGTAAGCGGCTCGCCCGCGAAGCAAACGTCGGCGGGCTCGCCGCCGGGGCCGAGCACTTCGACGGTGGTGAGGCGCAGATCGCCGCTCCCCCAGACGTGGACGTCGCCGTCATGGCTCGGGGCGGAGGTCGACGCGGGAGCGGAGGCGGCCACGGAGGCGGTCGCGGTGGCGGAGAAGCGGCGGGCGTCGAGGAGGGCGCGCGCCTCGTTCTGCTCGGCGCGGCGGAGCACGGCCTCATAGTCGCGGCAGACGCGCGCGGGGTCGCCATCTCCGGCGATCTCACCGGCCTCGAGCCACAGAGCACGGCGGCAGAGGCGCTGCACCAGGTAGGTGTTGTGAGAGACGAACAAGACGGTGGCGCCGCTTTCGCAGATCTCGCGAATGCGCTCGAAGCACTTGGCGATGAAGGCGCTGTCGCCGGCAGCGAGCGCCTCGTCGATGACAAGGATGTCGGGATCGACGCTGATGGCGACAGAGAAGGCAAGGCGTGCCTGCATGCCGAGCGAGTAGGTCTTGTAGGGCATGTCCATGTAGGCGCCGAGCTCGGCGAAATCGACGATGCCCCGGTACTTGCGGCGGATCTCATCGTCGGACAT
>DASTZM010000441.1:0-20189 GCA_035764305.1 Chloroflexota bacterium
GACGTCATAGGTGTCCCCCCCCAGTCGCTGTACGGCGAGAAGTAGGACGGGAACGCGCAGCGCGGAATCCAGCGCTAGAAAGGCACCTCGCGGCATCTCGATTCCCTCGCCTTCGGTGCCGAACAGGCGCTCTGCCGCGGCGTACGCACCGCGGTCCAGGTAGCGCTGCGCCGCCTCCGCCAGCCGGGCAGAGCGGACGATGGTGCGCCGAAAACCGGGGGCGAGCGACTCCAACAGCGGAACGAGCTCACGCCGCACGCGGTTCCGCAAGTAGCGTGGATCGGCGTTCGAGGAGTCCTCGCGCCACTCAACTCGCGCATGCTCGAGGGCGGCTCGCACTTCCCGGGCGGAGAGCGGAAGGAGCGGGCGGATGACGCTGGCTCTGGCGCGCGCCACTGGCAGCCGCGCGAGAGGTGGCATCACCAGGCCCGCGGGGCCGGACCCGCGCAGCCAGCCGAGCAGGTAGGTTTCCGCCTGGTCGTCGATCGTATGGCCAACCGCGACGCGATCGGCGCCTGTCGCCCTCGCGGTGCGGTCCAGAAACCGGTAGCGAGCGGCACGCGCCGCCTCCTCCGGGGAGAGACGCGCGCGGCGCTCCACCGTCCTCGTGTTGCCAGATCCCACGTGGAAGGGGAGGCCCAGTCCAGCGGCGAGGCGCTCGACGAAGCGCGCGTCTTCGTCGGACTCGGCGCCGCGCCAGCGGTGATTGAAGTGCGCGACCTGAAGTGCGTAGCCGAGCACCGGCGCCAGCGCGTGCAGCGCGTGCAACAGGAACACCGAGTCGGCGCCGCCCGATACGGCGGTGAGAACGGTGGCTCCCGACGGCAGGAGCTGATGGACACGGCAGTGGCGCTCGACGCGCCGGACAACGGGCAGCTGCGAGAACGGGCGCCCGCTAGCGGTTGCCAAAGAAGAGGATCAGCCAGTCTGGCAGGTGCCCAAACTCGGCGAAGGGGCGCGCGTCCCCGGCGACCGGCGGGCCGGCGACGGTCGCGAGCTCGACCCCGGCGGGGAGAATCACGAGCGGGCGGTCTCCGGCCTTGACCAGGTTGAGCTTCTCACGCGCGGCGGTCTCCAGATAGGAGTCGGTGGAAAGGTACGCAACGCGCTCCTGGAGCTCCTTGATCTGCGACTCGAGCTTGACGTTGACACGCCGTGCTTCGATCGCGCGCTGGTTGATGCGGTGCGAGTCCAGGCTCTTCCCGAAGAAGCTGATGATGAAGTAGATGGACACGACACTGACCACCAGGATGGTCAGCTGCGGCGGGGAGATGGGGAGAAGGCGTCCCTGCTCCGCCGGGCTGACGGGAGGCCCTGGCTCGGAGACACGCTCGCCCTCGGGCATGGATCGCTCGATGGCCATAGGGAACCCCGCTACCTCGTCCAGGAGAGGCCGGACACTGCATCGACGTTGAGGCCCTTCGTGACCTGGCGCTTGGCGCCGCCCGCGGCTGGCGCTACCCACACGTCGAACGCGCCGCCTTCACCTGAGACGTAGGCGATCTGCTGTCCGTCAGGGGACCAGCACGGCGCGCGGCATGCGCCGGCGTCGGTCAGCCCCTGCGCCGACGCGCCGTCTGCGCTGGCCACCCAGACATCGTGGCGCCCCTTGGCCCGCACGGTGTAGGCGAAACGCGTTCCGTCCGGCGACCACGTGGCGTCATACGCGCCCTCGGGGTGCTCGGTGAGCTGCCGCCACGGTCCAGAGGGCAGTGCGTAGGAGAAGACCTGGGACGTCACGCCGGGCGTACGATAGCTCACGGCGAGCAGGCGCTTGGCGTCGGGTGAGACCGATGGCATATCGAGTCCGCCTTCGAAGTCCGGGATGGTGACGTAGGGACGAAGATTCCTGCCGTCGGGCTGGACCTGCCAGATCATCAGGTCGTTGGTCTTGGCCTCGCTGAGGAACAGCAGGCGGGAGCCGTCTGGCCACCACCTAGGGCGGAAGGCCCAGTTGTTCTTCGTGACGATCTTGGAATAGTTGTCGGTCAGCTGGCGTGGCTGAGAGCCGTCGGCGTCCATGACCCACAGCTCCGAGGAGGAGACGTCGATCTTGATGTGGGCGATCTTCTTTCCGTCGGGCGACCAGACGGGCTGCCGGCTGATCCGATCGCGGGTCAGTCGGCGCGTTGCGCCGCGCTCCCACAACTGGAGGTCGGCGTCGGCCATGAAGAGCAGGCGCCCGGCAAGGGCCGGGACGGACTGGGCCGGAGCCGGCTCCTCGGCGGGGGCCGGAACGCTCCCGCTGCGGTAGGTCTGGCTTGGACCGCAGCCGGCGATGGCGCCGGTGGCGAGGAACGAAAACGAGAGCGCGCGCCGGCGCGTGGAGGGTCCGGACATCCCTGAACTAGGACGAGAGAAGTGGTCCCGAGGTCTCGGGGTGCTGATAAGATTAGACTACTGACCCGCGCGAGCCGCACGGCGGGGACCGAGCCGGCAGGGCGCGACGCGCGCGGGTCACATGCCGGCGGGCATGGTGTAGTGGTAACACGCGACCTTCCCAAGGTTGAGACCACGGGTTCGAGCCCCGTTGCCCGCTCCGTCAAGCTCTGGCGCCCCCTCCTCGCGCTCCTCCTGCTAAGCACGTTTCCGGTCGCGGCGCACGCGGCGCCGCCCCCGCCGAGTCGGTTCGTAGATCGGTCGACCTTGTCGATCTTGCGTGGGGGGAGTGACTATTCGGAGCAGGCACGCGGCCCGATCGTTGCCGCTGTCGATGGGCAGGAGGTCGCGGTGGGAGACCGCTTGATCACCGGCCCCGACTCGAACGCCGTGCTGACCTTCTTCGAGGGGTCGACGTTCACGCTGACGCCAAACACCGACATCGTCGTCGAGCGATTGCAGGGCGACGCCGAGTCGCGCGACTTTTCGCTGCGCCTCAACGTAGGGACAATCTGGGCGCGGGTGGCGTCCCTGGTGTCACCCGCGGCGCGGTTCGAGGTCAAGGCGTCGAACGCCGTCGCGGTCGTGCGGGGCAGCCAGATTGGCGCGCGCGTGCTGGCCGATGGGTCGTTCCAGTGCTGGACACGCGAGGGAGCGATGTCTATCGAGACGAGCGCGGGCCAGCACGCGAGCCTGGTGGCCGGCGAGACGGTGGTGGTGCAGCCGGACGGCCAGCTGAGCGCCAACCGCCCGTTCGAGCCCGCCGCGAGCCTGGTGCGGATCACGACGTCGGGCCCCGTGTGGGCGGTGCTCGTCCACCCGGACGGCGGCGCGAATGGGGTCGTCGAGCCCGGAGTGACGGTGAGTCAGACGTTTGGGGCGCTGGTCAGTCCGTTCCAACGCGGCGGCGAGGGGCTGGCCTTCGAGGTGCCGGCCAGCCAGTCAGGCACGTACACCCTGGTGCTGGAGGGGCGAGCGGAGGCCGCGGACGGGGCGGACTTCGGCCTGGTCGCCGCCGCGCTGCTAGCGCCGATCTACGCTGGGACACCCGACGCGACCGCTCGGCTCTTGGCGCGGGAGGAGCTGGCCGGGCGTGTCGCGGCGGGCGAGCGGGTGGCGTTCGACCTGCATGTGGACGTGGTCTTCGCGAGCGATCCCGGAACGCTGCTCACGTCGATGACGGCGTCGGCGCCCTACGCGGTGGGAGAAGCGTTGGGACCGGCCAAGGTCTATGTGTCACCGCTGGAGGCGGCGCGCCTGGCCTAAACGGGACCGGACGCTGGTAGTATTAGGTCCTCGCGGGCACGTAGCTCAGTTGGTTAGAGCACTACCTTGACATGGTAGGGGTCCGGGGTTCGAGTCCCTGCGTGCCCACCCACTTCCCGCTCTTCACGTTTCCCACCGGCCGCTAGGCCATCTTGTTGTAGTCGTTGATCCGCTTCACCGCGTCGGCGATCGCCGCGTCGACGTTCTTCGAGCCATTGGTGATCTTGCGGTCGGACTCGGTGCCGTAGACCGCCTCGTTGAAGGCGTTAAGGATGATGTCGCGCGAGTCCTTCTGCTTCCGGAACAGCTCGATCGGACGGGCGTAGCCCTGCTTGATGCCTTCAGTGAAGGCGTCGAGGTTCATGTGCGCCAGGCCGGGCTGCGCCTGCTTGACGAGCTTCACCCAGCGGTCCTGGAAGGACTTGCGCGCGGGCTGCTGGCCGGTCGCGGCGGCGTTGATCTCGGTCCACTCGTCGGACTGAAGAAACTTGATCAGCTCCCACGCCTCGTCGATCGCCTTGGATGACTTCCAGATGCTCCAGCCGTCGTTCGTGGCGAGCGTGGCCTTCTGTTTGGGGCCTTTCGGCAGTGGGGCGACGTCGAGCTGCTGCAGCACGCCGCGCTCGACCTGTGTGGTAAAGCGCACGAGGGCGAAGGAACCCTCCTCCCACATGGCGAAGCGCTGCGCCGAGAGCGCCTTGAAGTAGTCCATCCCCTTGACCCACTCGTACTCGGGCTCGATGCCGGTGTACTTGTCTTTGAGGTTGGCGTCGCGCTCGTACTGCAGCGCCTGCAGCGCGGCGGGTGAGTCCAGCACGCAAACGCGGTCGTCCTTGGGATCGACGTAGCTCCCGCCCGCCTGGTGGATGCGCTGCATGACGCGGTCGTAGCCGCGCACCTGGCGCCGCCCGTAGACAAACGCGCCGGGCTGGTTGCCCATTGATGGATCGGCGGGGCGCGCGGGGTCCTGCAGGCGCACGGCAGCCTCGCGGTACTTGTTCCAGTCCCACGACGCGTCCGGGGCGGCGACGCCCTTCTTCTGGAAGAGCGTCTTGTTGAAGAGCAGGCCGATCGTGCCGGAGTACATCGGAACCGCAATCACTCCCCGCTCCGGGAGCGTGAAGAGCTTGCTGAGCCACTCCACGTAGTCCTCTTGGATGCGCGCCGGAATGTCCTTCTTGACCGCGGCGGTCATGTCCCAGAGCAGACCTTCGCGTCCCCACTGCACGCCCCACTGTCCGGCGTGGCCGGTCAGGTCGGGTCCCGATCCGGCGATCCACTCGGTGTAGTTCTTCGTCGGCCAGTCCTCACCAACCTGCGGCTCGACGACGACCTTGACGTTGGGGAACGACTCTTTGAAGAGCGCCAGGCCCTTGGGGGCCGCGACGGTGTTGAAGGAGTTCTGGTCGTCACCCCACGTGGACCAGCGCAGGGTGACTGCGCGGTCGCCTTTGCCCCGGCTGATCTTGTCGCCGGAGGGTTGGCCCGGGGCGCACGCGGCGAGAGCGGCGCCCCCCAGAAGAAGGGAGGCGCCGCTCAGGATAGATCGTCGACTTGCCATGTCCCTGAACATGACAAGTTCTGGGCCGTCCGGTCTCGGCTATCTGCCGTGGAGTGCGCGGGTGAGGTCGGCGGTCTCCTTGACGGCCGCGTCGATGCTGGTCTTGCCGTCTCGGATGCTGTCGGTGATGAGCTTGGGCAGGATGTCGCGCGCGAAGTCGGCGTGCTTGCGGAACAGCTCGATCGGGCGCGCCTCGTTCTTGATGATGGCCTCCTTGAACGGAGTGAGATTCTTGTTCTGCAGCTTCGGATAGTTCTCCTTGAACAGCTTCTCCCACTTGTCTTGGAACGACTTGCGCCCGGACTGCTGCCCGCCGTCGCGCGCGGCGATCTCGTTCCACTCATCGCTCATCAGGAACTTGACGAACTCCCACGCCTCGTCGGTAGACTTGGAACCCTTCCAGATACTCCAGCCGTCGTTGGTGGCGAGCGTGATGCGTCCGGCGGGACCGCGCGGAATGGGAGCCACGTCCCACTCCACGTTGTTCGGGATGTTGTTCTCCTGCGTCATGCGGGCCAGGATCCAGGAACCTTCCTCCATCATGGCGAAGAGCCCTTCCGAGAAGGCCTGGTAGATGGTCTTGCCCGCGAGCGAGGGGAAAACCGCGCTGCCGGCGCCGCCGCCTTCGCGCGCCGCAATCTTTTCCTTGTGGGCGGCGTCCCACTCGTAGCGCAGCGCCTCCAACGCCTTAGGCTGGTCGAACGCGGGCTTGGTGTCGTCCTTCGGGTCGACCCAGTTGCCGCCGTTGGAGTGGATGCGCTGCATGTTGCGGTCATAGCTGGCGATGAGACGCCGGCCGTAGACACCCTGACCACTATTGGTGAGCTTGGTCGCCGCTTCGCGGTACTTCTGCCAGTCCCAGGTGGCATCGGGGAAGGCGACGCCGGCCTTCTGAAACGACTGCTTGTTGTAGTAGAGGCCGATCGTGCCGGTGTACATCGGAAGCGCGAACTGGCCGTTCTCAGGCGAGTTGAACAGCTTCATCAGCCACTCGACGAAGTCCTCGCGGATCTTGGCGGGGACGTCCTTCTTCATCCCCGGCTCCATGTTGAAGAGCAGCCCCTGCCGCGCCCAGACCGGGCCCCAGTCACAGCAGTGGCCGGAAATGTCGGGGCCGGCGCCGGCGAGCCACTCGGTCTGGTTCTTCACCGACCAGTCGCTGGGTTGCGGCTCGACCTTGACGGTGATCTTGGGGAACCTCTCGTTGAACAGCTTTACCCCGCGCGGTGCGGCGACCTGGTTGAAGGGGTTCGTGTCGTCCCCCCACGTCGACCAGCGGATTGTGACCTCGCGCGTGGTCTTGTTCTGCTGCATCGCCGACGGGCCGCCGCCCGCGCCGCACGCGGCGAGGACGGCGCCCGTTCCGGCTGCCACTGTTCCCGTCGACAGGAACCGTCTCCGACTGACCATACCTTTGACCCTCCTGGTAGTGGTGCTTCCCTCGCTGATCCCTGTGGGACCGCGCGGCCATTATGCGGTTGGTCCCAGGAAACCGCAAGCGGGGGCTCTCAGAGAGAACCCCCGCCTGCCGCGCGTCGCGTTAAGTGGGCCCGGACCGGGCTCGACGCTACTTCATCAGGTCGGCGACGCGCGCGGCGGCGTCCTTGGCCGCCGCGTCGAGCGCCTTCTCGCCATTCTTGATGGCGCTGCTCGTCTCGGAGCTGTACACCGCCTCGTTCAGAAAAGTGTTGATGATCGTTTCGGCCTCGGTCTGGTTCTTCTTGAAAAACTCCTTCGGCCGGGCGTAGTTCTGCGCGATCGCATCGGTGAAGGGCTTGAGGTTCTTATCCGCCAGGAGCGGGTTGCCCTTCTTGATCAGCTCGACCCAGCGGCTCTGGAATGACTTGCGCGCCGGCTGGTGGCCCACGACGGTAGCCGCAATCTCCATCCACTGATCGTCCTGCAGGAACTTCAGGAACTCCCACGCCTCGTCGGGGTTCTTGGTCCCCTTCCAGATGGCCCAGCCGTCGTGCGTCGCCAGCGTGTCGCGCTGCTTGGGGCCCTTCGGTACCGGAGCGACGTCCCACTGGCCGACGACGTCCTTCTCGACCAGCGTGGCCATCCGCACCAGGATCCAGGAACCTTCCTCCCACATGCCCCACCGCTGCGCCGACACACCTTTCCAGAGGTCGAGGCCCTGCGTGTTGGCGACCTCCCCCTCGCGGGAGGTGTACTTGTCCTTCACGTTCGCGTCGCGCTCGTACTGAAGTCCCTGCAGCGCCTCGGAGCTGGTGAAGGCGGGCTTGGTGTCGTCCTTCGGGTCGACCCAGTTGCCGCCGGCTTGGTGGATCTTCTGCACGACGCGGTCGATACCGCGCACCTGACGCCGGCCCCAGATCCCCGCCGCGGGGTCGTTCAGCTTGATCGCGGCTTCTCGGTACTTGTTCCAGTCCCACGTATCGTCGGGGGCAGCCACGCCCTTCTTCTGAAAGAGCGTCTTGTTGTAGTACAGCGCGAGCGTCCCCGTGTACATCGGCAGACCGAACTGCCCGGCGCCGGGCTGGTTGAAGAGCTTGATCAGCCACTCCACGTAGTCCTCGCGGATCTTCGAGGGCACGTCCTTCTTCATCTTGGGCTCGAGGTCGAGGAAGAGCCCTTCGCGCGCCCACTGGACACCCGCGGTGCAGCAGTGGCCGCTCATGTCCGGGCCCGTACCCGCGATCCACTCGGTCTTGTTCTTGGTGGTCCAGTCGCCGTCTTGCCCTTCGGCGACGATCTTGATCTTGGGGAACTTCTCGTTGAACAGCTTGATGCCTTTGGGCGCGGCCTCGGTCGTGAAGCCACCGGTGGAGACGTCCCATGTGCTCCAGCGGATGGTCACCTCCTTGTCGCTCTTCCCCTGGGCGATGCGGTCGCCGCCGCCTCCCCCGGGCGAGCACGCCGCCATCACCGCCCCTGTCCCCAGCGCGAGCGCGCCGCCCCGAATCAGCCTGCGTCGACTGATCGCCATGTCTGATCTGCCCTCCACAAGTAGTCCCGTCGTCATGCGCCTTTCAGTGCAAACGCAGGCGCGCCATTATCGACGCGCGGGGCGGCGGGCGCAAGCTACGCGAGTAGACCCGCTCTCGCGGCGCGGCCGGGCGCCCGGCCGGACAGTCGGTTCAGCGGCGGCGCAGACGCGTGCGTGAGCGTTTGGTGGCGCTGGCCGCGGCGGCTGGGCTCCCGCCCTTGACCAAGGCGCGCAGGCGGGCTGCGCGGCGCGGCGATGGCCCTGCGACTGCCACCTGCAGACGGGTCGGCGCCCAGAGCGACGCGACGCGCTCGACGTCGGCCGGGGAGAGGTTCTCGTAGGTCGCGCGGGCGGCGGCCGGGGCGATCAGCCGGCGGTGGGCCAGCTCACTCCACAGGAGCCAGTGCGCCATCTCCTCCGTCGTCTCACAGGCCATCGTCAGCTCGCCTACGATGTAGCTCTTGGCGCGCTGGAACTCCGGCGCGGGGAGGCCGTGGGTCAGCTCATCGGCCTGGGCGATCATTCGCTCCACCGCCTCGGCCTGGCGCTTGGGGGGAACGCCGGCCCACATGCGGGCGCCGCCGCTGTCGGTGTACGAGGTGACCTCAGACCCGACGTCGTAGGCCAGGCCGCGCGCGTCGCGCAGGTCGGCCCACAGCCGCGACGAGGCCAGCTCGCCCAGCGCACAGCTGAGCAGCTCGAGCGCGGGCCGGTCGGGATGGGTAGAAGGGAGGCCGCGCACTCCGGCGTAGACGTACGCCGTCTGGCCGCTGGCGTAGCGCGCCTCCAGCTCCGGCTCGGCCGGCTCGGCGGGGAGCGGTGGGGCGCTCTCGTCGGCCGGCTCGGGCGCGGTCCAGTCGTCGGCCAGCTCGCGCACGATGGCCAGTACCTCGTCGTGCTCGACGTCGCCCGCCAGCGCGACGATGGCGCGCTCCGGCGTGTAGTGGCGGAGCCAGTAAGCGCGCACGTCTTCGGCGGTCAGTGCGCCCACGGCGGCCTCCGTCCCCACGGGTGCGCGCGACAGCGGATGGTCGGGCCAGAGCAGAGCGTCGAGCGCTTCCTCCGCGACGACGGCGCTGGTCAGGGCATCCTGCCGGATCTCCTCCAGGACGACGTCGCGCTCGACGGCAAAGTCCTCGGGCGTGAGGCGCGGCCGGCGCACCATGTCGAAGAGAATCTCCAGCGCGGTGCGCATGTACGGGCGCGGCAGGCGGCTGTAGTAGGCCGTCGCCTCGCGATGGGTGTAGCCGTCCAGCGTGCCGCCCAGCTCCTCGATGGCGGAGGTGAGGAGGAAGCTGGAGGCCCAGCGCTCACTGCCGCGGAAGCACATGTGCTCCAGCACGTGGCTGATGCCGCACTGCTGGGCAGTCTCGTGTCGCGAGCCGCCGTCCAGCCCGAGCGTGACCGACACCGAACCGCTGCGCGGCAGGCGCGCCGTGACGACGCGCAGCCCGTTCCCCAGCACGCTCCGACGTGCGTCCTGCCACAGGCCCCACGCCTCCTCGGCGGTGGCGGGCTGGTCGAGCGCGGGATCTGGCAGCGCGGGGAGGAGTGCAGGGGCGCGCCGGGCAATAAGAACCATGACGATTGAAGGAGAGCCTCAAAGTATAGGAAGGTAGGTCGAGGGTTAGACTGGGGCGACAGCATGGTGGAACGGTTCCGCCCTGGACCGCGCACCACGGTGCCGGCGGTCGGAGAGACCGAAGCGACCGATACCGTCGTGCACGATCCCCAGGGGAGGCCCTGGCTGGTGTCGACCGCCGAGGTCGGAGACGGGGCCTACGAGACGCAGGTCTTCTACACCGCACGCGCGGGGATCCGTGGCTTTCCCACCGGGCACGGCGAGCGGTACGACGCGCGCGCCGCGGCGTCTGGGGGACATCGCGCGTGGTGCCTGCGCGTCCGTCAGGGCGAGGTGCTGCCGGACCTGCCGCCAGCGGCGCCTCTGTAGGGGCCGGTGCGGCGCGCGCTGCCGGCGGCGCTGATTGGCGCCGGGTTGCTGCTCATCTGTGCGGTCGGCTTCGTCTGGTGGGGTAAGTGGCGCGAGTCGCGTGTGCGCGGGATCATCACGGCGGTGGAGGCGCGCGACATCGGGCACGCCTCGGCAATCATGGTGCGGACGGGAGACGGGAAGCAGACCCGCTTCCTGGTGGACGCGAGTGTGGACGTCGAGTGGACTCCCGGCCACCTGCGAGACCACATGACGTTTGCGCAGCCGGTCACGGTGTACTACCGGCGCGCGGGCGAGGGGCTGGTGGCGTACCGAGTGACCGACTAACGGCTAGAGCAGCTTCTGAAGGGCGGAGTCTAGCTCGGTCACGGGAGCGGGGCCTTCGAACTTCTCTGCGACGTTGCCGTTGCGGTCGACCATGAAGGTCCACGGCTCGCTGGTCAGGCCCCATTCGGTAACGGCCTCGTAGGGGGTGCGTGTCTGGGGGTCCTTGAAGACCTCGACGTGAATGAAGTTGGCCTGCGCGGCGTACTTGCTCTTGAGCTGCTGCACTTCGCCGAGCTGCGGCGCGCATGTCTGTGTCACGCAGAAGCCAGGTGACGCGAAAAGGACGACCAGCGGCTTCTTCAGATCGATCGCTTCGGCGATCGACACCTCGTGCATGTCGTTGGGTGGCGATCCCGAGTCGATCTTCTTGATGTCGTCGACGTCGCGGCGCGTCAGGTTGCGGCTGCGCGGCGCCGGGGAGCCGATGGCGGGCGTCTCGGACTTTGGCTTGACCTGGAACTGCACGCGCGCGGTGGCGAGCGGTTGGCCGCCCGTCGTGCCGTTGATCTCGACGCCCCACGCGCCGGCGGCGTCGAACTGGACGTTCGCGACGTAGAGCCCCTTGTTCTTGTCGCCGACGAAGCGAAACTGGGGCACAGCCTCGCTCTTGGCGACCGGCTGCGGCTCGATGGGGTAGTAAAAGCGCAGCCTTACGTCGGCGTCCGTGACGGGCTTGGGAAGCGCGCCGTTCTTGCCCACCTCCAAGATGGCGACGGCGAAGCGGTTGCGCCCGACTGCCGTGTCGGTGTTGGGGAGGATGGGCTGCACGAGCAGGCCGTTCGGAGACTGTTGTGGCGCCGGAGCGCCCGGCTGAGTGGCGGTGCCGCCGCACGCGGTCAGCCCGGCGCTGCCCAGGACGAGCATGGAGCGCCGCCTAATCTGGAAGAATCGCGCCTCCATGGCCGGGGTCACCGATCAAAGTGTAAGCGCCGCCGCCACGCCCGAGTGGGCCGCGCTGGTGCGCGACGTCCCCGACTTCCCGCAAGCCGGGGTCCTCTTCAAAGACATCACGACGCTCATCAAGGATGGCCCGGCGTTCAAGCAGGTGATCGGCGCGCTGCTGACGCGCTACAGAGGCGCGAAGATCGACCGTGTGGTGGGCGTCGAGTCGCGCGGCTTCATCTTCGCGGCGCCGCTGGCCTACGAGCTCGGGGCGGGCTTCGTCCCGGTTCGCAAGCCTGGAAAGCTCCCCGCCGACGTGATCAAGACCGAGTACCAGTTGGAATACGGCACGAACGTTTTGGAGGTGCATCGCGACGCGATCGAGCCGGGGCAGCGTGTGCTGATCGTGGACGACGTGCTCGCGACGGGCGGATCGGCCGAGGCCACCACCGCGCTGGTCGAGCAGCTGGGTGGGTCGGTCATGGGCATCGCGGTGGTGATCGAGCTAACCTTCCTACACGGGCGCGAGCGGCTAGGGCGGTACGACCTGCACAGCCTGGTGCGGTACTAGGCGGCGCGGCGGCCAGATCCCGATGAAGACCGTCGAGTGGGACGATGCCGGCCCCGCGGTGCGGCTGATCGACCAGACCAGGCTGCCGCTCGAGGAGGTGGTCGTGCGCTGCACCGACTACCGGCAGGTGGCGCACGCGATCAAGACCATGCAGGTGCGCGGTGCGCCTGCGATCGGGGTTACTGCGGCCATGGGCGTCGCCCTCGCCGCGGCGGAGGCGCCGGATGAGCGCGAGTGGTTCGACCGGCACATCGAGAAGGCGTGCGCCGAGCTGGCTGCCACCCGCCCCACGGCGGTCAATCTGGCGTGGGCCATCGAGCGCATGCGCCGGCGGGCCGCGGAGCTCAACGACCGTCCGGCGATGCAGATCCGTGCGGCGCTCGAGGCCGAGGCGAAGCGCATCGCGGTCGAGGACGAAGCGCGTTGCCGGCGCATCGGCCAGCACGGCGCGCGGCTGTTCGAGGCGGGCGAAGGGGTGCTAACGCACTGCAACGCTGGGGGCCTTGCGACCGTTGCCTACGGCACGGCGCTCGCGCCGCTGCGCGCGGCGCACGAGCGGGGTGTCGCGCTGCACGTCTTCGTGGACGAGACCCGCCCATTCCTACAGGGTGCGCGATTGACCGCGTGGGAGCTGCTCCAGGCAGGGATCGCGTGCACGCTGATTACGGACAACATGGCAGCACACTTCATGGGACGCGGGCGCGTGCAGAAGGTGATCGTCGGCGCGGATCGGATCGCGGCGAACGGCGACGTGGCCAATAAGATCGGCACGTACGGCGTCGCCATCCTGGCGCGCGAGCACGGGATCCCGTTCTACGTCGCGGCGCCCACTTCGACGATCGACCTGTCGGTCCCGACGGGAGCCCAGATCCCAATCGAGGAGCGATCTGCGGACGAGGTGACGCACGTGCAGGGGAAGCGCATCGCGCCCGTGGGCGTGAACGTGGCGCATCCCGCGTTCGACGTGACCCCGCAGCGCTACGTCACGGCCATCATCACCGAGGAGGGCGTGGCCGAGCCGCCGTTCGACGTCTCGCTGAAGGACGCGGTGCAGCGCGCCTCACGAGAGGAGGTCGTGGCCTGATGGCGCGGCGCGTGGCGGTGATCGGCGGGAGCGGGTTCTACGACGTCCCGGACCTCGAGGACCGGCGAGAGGAATCGATCGACACCCCGTTCGGTGCGCCCAGCGACACAATCATCACCGGCAAGCTCGCGGGACGGGCGGTGGCGTTCCTGCCGCGCCACGGGCGCGGCCACCGCATCTCCCCCACCGAGCTGCCGGCGCGCGCCAACATCTACGCGCTCAAGACACTGGGGGTCGAGCAGATCGTCTCCGTCAGCGCCTGCGGGAGCATGAAGGAGGAGATCGCGCCGCTCGACGTCGTGATCCCGGACCAGCTGTTTGACCGGACAAAGGCGCGCGCGGCGACGTTCTTCGAGGGAGGCATCGTGGCGCACGTGGCCTTCGCCGACCCGTTCTGCGCCGGGTTGAGCGAGACGCTGTTCCGCGCGGCGTCGACCGTGGGGGCGCGCGTGCACCAGGGCGGTACGTACGTCTGCATGGAAGGACCGCAGTTCTCGACGCGGGCCGAATCGCGCATCTACCGCCAGCTCGGGGTCGACGTGATCGGCATGACTGCCCTGCCTGAGGCGAAGCTCGCTCGTGAGGCGGAGATCTGCTACGCCACGCTGGCCTTCGCGACCGACTACGACTGCTGGCACGAGACCGAGGAGGACGTCACCGTCGAGATGGTCGTGCGCAACCTGCTTCAGAACGTGGAGACAGGAAAGCAGATCATCCGCGCCGCGCTGCCGGAGATCGAGCGCGGCGAGCGCACGTGTCCGTGCGCGTCGGCGCTGTCGACGGCGATCATCACGCAGCGGGACCTGATCCCGTCGGAGACCAAGACTCGTTTGGGCATCCTGGTGGAGAAGTACCTCTAGGCATGGCGCCCATCTTGGTCGTCGGTACGGTCGGCCTGGACACGGTAGAGACGCCGTTCGGCCGCGTGGAGGAGGCGCTCGGCGGGTCGGCGGCGTACTTCGCTGCGGCGGCGGCGCTCCACACCCCGGTGCAGCTGGTCAGTGTGGTCGGGCAGGACTTTCCGGAAGAGCACCGCCGCTTCCTGGCAGGCAAGGCTGATCTGGACGGCCTGGAGGCCCTGCCGGGGCGCTGCTTCCGCTGGACCGGCAAGTACCACTACGACATGAACCAGCGGGACACGCTGGAGACGCAGCTGAACGTCCTGGCCGAGTTCGATCCGAAGCTTCCGGAGAGCTACCGCGAGACACCGTTCGTCTTCCTGGCGAACGTCGACCCGGTCCTGCAGCTCCGCGTGCTGGAGCAGGCCCGCCGGCCGCAGCTCACCATGCTGGACTCGATGAACTACTGGATCACCAGTAACCGCGACGCGCTCACGGAGGTGATCCGCAAGGTCGACGTGGTGATGATGAATGAGGAGGAGGTGCGCCAGTACGCCGACACGACCAACCTCCTCAAGGGGGGTCGCCAGATCCTGTCACTGGGACCCCACACGCTGATCATCAAGAAGGGCGAGTACGGCGCAGTCTTGCTCCGGAACGAAGGGTTCTTCTTCTGCCCTGCATACCCGCTGGAGGACGTGAAGGACCCCACCGGCGCCGGTGACTCCTTCGCCGGCGGCTTCCTCGGCTATCTGGCTTCTACCGGTGACGTGTCTATGGCACACTTGCGCCGCGCCCTGGTGTTCGGCAGCGTCGTCGCGTCGTTCACCTGTGAGGACTTCAGCGTCAATCGCCTGGCCACGGTCACACCGGACGAGCTGCGCCGGCGGTACCGAGAGTTCCGCGAGTTCACCTACTTTGACGAGGTTTAGACCAGCCCGATGACCACGACCTTCATGCGCAGCCCGAAGTTCCTGTTCACTTCGGAGTCGGTGACCGAGGGCCACCCCGACAAGGTCTGCGACCAGATCTCGGACGCGGTGCTGGACTGGTGCCTGAAGCAGAACCCGCGGGCGCGCGTCGCGTGCGAGTCCTCGGCCAAGTCAAACAGCGCGGGCGACTGGGTGGCGGTGTACGGCGAGGTGTCGCCGCTGCCGCCGGTCGAGGTGGTCCAGGACCTGGTGCGGGGCGTGCTGCGGCGGATCGGCTACACGCGCTCGGAGCTGGGGGCGTCGCCCGACTGCGAGATCGACGTCAAGCTGAGCCGGCAGTCGGAAGACATCGCCATGGGCGTCGACCACGCGCTTGAGGAGAAGCTGGGCGAGATGTCCGACGCCGAGGTGGAGGCGATCGGCGCGGGAGACCAGGGAATGATGATCGGGTTCGCGTGCAACGAGACTCCCTCGTTGATGCCGCTGACCATCGCGCTGGCGCAGGACCTGTGCCGGACCCTGGCCGACGCCCGCCGGCAGGGCGCGGTCAAGTACCTGCGTCCGGACGGCAAGAGCCAGGTCACGGTCGAGTACGCGCACGGCAAGCCGGTCCGCGTGGACACCGTCGTCATCTCGACCCAGCATGATCCGGACGTCGATCACCAGAAGATCCAGCGCGACGTCGAAAACGCCATCATTCGCGAGGTTGTCCCGGCCAAGCTGCTCGATTCGGGCACGCGCATCTTCGTGAATCCGACGGGCAACTTCGTGATTGGCGGGCCGCGCGGCGACTCGGGCCTCACCGGACGGAAGATCATCGTCGACACGTACGGTGGGGTGGCGCGCCACGGCGGCGGTGCGTTCTCGGGCAAGGACCCGACGAAGGTCGACCGTTCCGCAGCGTACGCCGCGCGTTACGTCGCCAAGAACGTCGTCGCGGCGGGACTGGCGGAGCGCTTCGAGGTGCAGCTGGCGTACGCCATCGGCGTGGCCAAGCCGATTTCGATCTCGTGCGAGACGTTCGGCACCGCGAAGGTCGACGAGGACGTGATCGTGAAGCTGATCGAGGAGCACTTTGATCTGCGTCCGGGGGCGATCATCCGCGACCTGCGCCTGCGCCGGCCGATCTACGAGAAGACGGCGGCGTACGGCCATTTTGGGCGGACCGACATCGATGCGCCGTGGGAAGTGACCGACAAAGCCGAGGCGCTGCGCCGTGCCGCCGGCCTGCGCGACCTCGTGGGGGCCAGCGCCTAACATCACGCGCACGTCGTGCGCGTTCTGATCACCGGCATCACGGGCTTCGCCGGGAGCCACCTGGCGGACTACTGCCTGGCGCGCTCGGGCGTGGAGGTCGCCGGGCTGGTACGGCGGCCGGGCCAGTTGGCAAACGCGGCCCACCTCTCCGGACAGATCACCACCCACACCGGCGACGTGCGGGATGCGCCAAGTGTGCTCGCCGCGCTCGGGGCGGCGCAGCCGGACGTGGTGTTCCACCTCGCCGCGCAGGCGTCGGTGGCTCAGTCGTTCGCCGACCCGGTGGGGACGCTGATGGACAACGCCGTCGGACAGCTCAACGTCATCCACGCGGTGCTGCAGGCGCGCCCCCAGGCGAGGCTGCTGGTGGTGGGATCGGCGTACGAGTACGGGCTGGTGCGTCCAGAGGAGAACCCGATCCACGAAGACGTGCCGCTGCGGCCGATGGATCCGTACGCCGTGAGCAAAGTGGCGCAGGACCTGTTCGGCTATCAGTTTTCGCTCTCCAACCGGCTCCAGGCAGTGCGCGTGCGCGCCTTCAACCACACCGGGCCGCGCCAAAGCACTGACTTTGTTGCGAGCCGCTTCGCGCGGCTGATCGCCGAGATCGAGCGCGGTGCGCGCCAGCCAGTGGTGACGGTGGGCAATCTGGCCGCGGTGCGCGACTTCACCGACGTACGCGACGTCGTGCGGGCGTACTTCCTGGCGGCCACCAAGGGCCAGCCGGGTGAGGTCTACAACGTGGGGAGCGGGCAGGGGCGCAAGATCGAGGACCTGCTGACGACGCTGATGGGACTGAGCCGTGTGCCGGTCCGCGTCGAGGAGGACGCGGCGCTGTTTCGCCCGCTGGATGTGCCAGCCCTGGTGTGTGATGCACGCAAGCTGCAGCAGCACACAGGCTGGGAGCCGCAGCTCCCGCTCGAGCGGACGCTCTCCGACCTGCTGGACTACTGGAGGGCCGAGCTGGCCGCGGCGGCGAGTCCCGCGTAACCTCGCGGGGGGCGGTTACTTGTTGGCGTTCTGGACGTACTCGAGCGCCTGGCCGACGGTGCGGATCTTCTGCGCGTCCTCGTCCGGGATCTCGACGCCGTACTCATCCTCAAAAGCCATGATCAGCTCGACCAGGTCGAGGGAGTCGGCTTTCAAGTCGTCGCTGAACGAAGCTTCGGGCGTGACCTTCTCTTTGTCGACCTTGAGCGTGTCGGCGATGATGTCCCGGAGGCGCTCGTAGGTTGCGCTGTCGGCCATACGTGAGGGCAGTATACCCAGGTAAGCCCACCCCGTCACGTACCTGTTCCACGTCTGGCGCGCACGTTAGGTAAAGGTTCGGCATGCTTCTTGCCGTTGGGGCGAGGCGCAATGAAGTGCTGGCACTGTGACGCCCAGAACCCGAAGCGCTCCGCCACGTGCTGGGCGTGCGGCATCCAGCTCAACCGAAGCGCGCGTCGCGCGCCATCATTCCAGCCAGAGGCCATGCGCCACTACACCTCCGCCTCGGTCGCGCTCGAGCAGCACCGCACCTGGCTCGATGGGCTCGTCTTGCTCTCCACGATCCTGTTCGGCATTCTGCTCGGCCACTTCGTGGCCAACGTCCTGCCGTCGTCTTCCCCGCTGGACCGCTGGAACGCGATGCTCGCGTCTGGCCCGCTGGGCTTCATCAACCCCAACGTGCGCGCGTTGCCGATGCGCAACGTCGGCGAAGCGCAGGAGCTGAACGGCGTGGTGACGCAAGTGGCGCAGGTCCGGCGGGCCAAGAACGAGGCGGGCCGTGAGGCGCCCGCGGGGCAGCAGATGCTCACCGCAACCGTGGTCGTCGACAACCAGGGCGCGCGCCCGCTGGCCTACAACCTGAACGACTGGAAGGTGCGCGACTCGCGCGGGCGGACCGTCACCCCGCAGGCGATCAGTGCGCAGGGCTGGCTGAGCAGCGGGCGAATCGAGCCCGGTCAGAAGGTACAGGGGGCGGTCTCGTTCGCCATTCCGGAATCCGAGGCGGCGCCGCAAATCACCTTCTCGCCGTCGGCGCTCGGGGCGCTGCTCCGCTGGGACGCCACCGCGCGCTAATCGCCTGCGGCGCCGCGCCAGCGCGGCGGACATCGCGCGGTAACAGCCTTATAGTTCCGGCGTGCGCGTCCTGGCGTCCGCCGCCGCGGCGCTGATCGGCGCCGGTCTCCTGCTGTCCGAGCTGGCGCTGACGCGTCTCTTCGGCTATCTCTACTCGCCAGCGCGCGTCTTCAGCATCCTCGGATTGGGCGCGTTCGGCGCCGCCGCGGGCGCGCTGGCGGCCCACCGACTCGGGTGGCACCCCCGTCGGCGGCCGGCCATCCTGGCCGCGGGCGCTGCGCTGGCCGGAACGCTCACCGTGCTCGGCGCCGTCGCCGGTACAACGGGTGCGCTCGGGATCGTCGGTCTTGGCGTCCTGGAAATCATCGCCGGCTACTTCGGCGCGGCGGCATTCGGCGCGGCGCTGGCGTCCCTCGCCGGTCTCGATCCGGCCGCGGCGGGATGGGTCGGCGGCGCGCTGTTCCTCGGCGCCGCCGGCGGCGCGGCGCTCTTCACCCCACTCGCGAACGCGCTGCAGCCCACCGGCGCCGCGCTGGTTGGGGCGGCGCTCACGGCGCTCGCCGCGCTCCCCGCGGCGCTGGGCGCAATTGCTCGTCGCCTCCCCGCGTCTGATGTGGACGACGAGGATGGCGGCGCGCTGGGGCGCGTCGTGGGGTGGGGTGTGGTCGCGTTGCTCGCGATAGTGCCGCTGATTGGCGTGGCGACGCAGCTCCCGCTGCGGTGGCTGAACGCCGATCCGGAGCGCATCGCGGGAGGCAAGTCCCTCTTCAACAGTGTCGGGGTCGGTGCGGAGAGCGAGCGGATGGTGCTGAGTCGGTGGGACGCACACTCGCGCATCGATGTCACCGAGCACGCGCAGAATCCGACCTATCGTTGGGTCTACCAGGACGGCTCGTTCGTCGGGCGGATGTATCGGGTCTCCGGCACGGGCGCGCCCCTCGACGCGCTACGCCAGGACATCTCGTTCCTGGCGTTCTACCTGCCCGGCGCCAAGGAACGGGTGCTCGTCGCCGGCGCCGGCGGGGGCCAGGAGGTCCTCACGGCGCTCAGCACGGGCGCCGCCCAGGTCGTCGTCGCCGAGCCGTCGGCGGCCCTCGTCGCGGCGGCTCGCGCCCAGGCCGACTACAACGGGGGCGTGTTCGACCGGCCGAACGTGCGTGTGGTCGCGCAAGACGCGCGCACCTACCTGCGCGAAAGCGGAGAGCAGTTCGACCTCATCCTCCTCACCCTTGGCGCGACGGGCGTCGCCGAGCCCGAAGGCGCGAGCGCGGGCGCGGGCCTGCTGACGCTGGAGGGGTACGCCGCGCTGAGCGACGGCCTGAAGCGGGACGGCCGGTTGATCGTGCCGCTCCGAGACCAGGAGGAGCTGCTGCGCGCGTTCAACACGGCTTTCCAGCTCGGTCTGCAGCGCGGCGCAAAACCGATCGACGCGATCCGCAGACTCATCGCGCTGAACAACCAGCCGGTGGCGCAGGCGCGCTCCGAAGAAGGCGACGTGATTGCGCTGCCACTGCTCCTGATACGCAAGACGCCGTATCTCGAAAGTGAGATCAGGGAGACGGCCGCGGCGCTCGGCCAGAGTCCGTATCCGCCGCTCTTCCTGCCGCACTTCGAGCAGCAGTCGAGCCAGTTGTCGCCGGTCTCGGCCGCGATGGCGGCGATGGCGGAGGTGGGCCCGTCGGTGGTGGAGGCGAACGTGCCATGGGACATCCGGCCGGCAAACGACGCGCGACCCTTCTTCTACGAAGGGATCGAAGGCATCCCGCTGGTACAGCTGGCGCTGCTGATCGTCGGGACCGGGCTGACCGCGGGATTGGCGTGGCTGGCGCGTCGGCCGTCGGGTGAGGCGATTGAGCTGGTGGACCAGCTGGACACCGAGGCGGCAGCGTTCCTGGAGGCGACGGTCCCGTGGCGCTACGTCGGCTTCGCGACGCTAGTGGGGGCGGCGTGGGGCTTGCTCGTTCTGCCTCTGCTGAACCGCCTGCCGCACCTCCTGGGTCAGCCGGCGGTGAGTGCGCCGCTGATCTACGGCGCGCTCTTCGCCGGCGCGGCGGCGGGGGCGGTGCTCGCGCAGCTAGGCGGCGCCGCGAGTCTTCGTCCCGTCATCGGCTGGGCAGGTCTGGCCG
>DASTZM010000442.1:0-14480 GCA_035764305.1 Chloroflexota bacterium
TGCAGTCGTGTCCGGCGGTGACGACCTTGTCGTCGACCAGGCCGAGGAAGTCGCCCTCGCACACTTCGACTCCGTCGAGCGTGACGGAGCGGGTCGCGCGGGTCACCTCGACGGTGCGCACGCCGCCCACGGCGGCGGCCATGGCGGCGGCGTTGGCGTCGGCGCCAGCGGTGGGATCGAAGGCGAGCTGGGCAGCGATTCCCTGCGGCACGGTCTTGGTGGGAACGACGACGAGCGCCATGCCCTCGTCGGCGGCGACGCGCGCGGCCTGCTGCGCTGTCATGACGACGTTGCCGTTGTTGGGGAGGACCAACACGGAGCGGGCGCGCGTGCGGCGCGCCGCCTCGAGCACGTCGCTCGCGCTGGGGTTCATCGTCTGGCCGCCGGCGATGACCTGGGTGGCGCCCAGACTCTTGAAGACGTCGGTCAGCCCCGCGCCGGGCGAGACCGCGACGGTCGCGATCTCCGGTGCGGGCGCGTCGCTCGCAGCACCATCGTCCGCGCCGTCTTCGGCGGACACGACGGCGACCTCGCCGACCTGGTCTCTGAGCCAGGCGTCGTGCTGCGCGTCCATGTCCTCGATGGATATGCGCTGGAGGCGGCCGAACCGGACGGCGTAGCTGAGCAACTGGCCAGGGTCCTCGGTGTGGCCGTGGACACGGACGAAGTCCGCATCACCGACGACCAATGCCGAGGCGGCCAGGTCCTGCAGCTCGGCGCGGATGCGCTCGAGTTCGAGCGCGTCACCGTGGATCACGAACTGGGTGCAGTACCCCCACTCCTCGGCCCGGAGGGCGCTGGCGTCGATGGCCTGGCCGGCCTCGCGGTGCTCGACGGCCGCGGGGGCAAGCGCGTGGTGGTGGGTGGGTCCACCCTCGGAGAGTCCCGTGGGAACGGGCTCCCCTCGGAGGACGAACGCCATGCCCTCGAGCACGACGCGGTAGCCCTCGCCGCCCGCGTCGACGACGCCCGCCTGGCGGAGGATCGGGAGCTGCTCCGGGGTTCGGTCGACGGCCTGGCTGGCCGCCCTGAGCGCGGCCTCGAGCACCTGGCTGCACGTGGGCGCGGCGTGTGTTTCGACGACGTCCATCGCACCCTCACCCGCTTCGCGGGCGACGGTGAGGATCGTGCCTTCGACGGGGCGCGTGACGGCCCGGTACGCGGTGGTGGCGCCCTCCATGAGGGAGCGGGCGAGAGTCGCGCCATCGACTTCGGCAGCGCCTTCCATGCCGCGCGCCAGGCCGGCGATGATCTGCGACAGGATGACGCCCGAGTTGCCGCGGGCGCCCATGACGGCGCCCTGGGCGATGGCGCGCATGACATCGCCAGCGCTGTCGGACCTGGCTTTGGCGGCCCCGTCGACGGCGGCGCGCATGGTGAGGAGCATGTTGGTGCCGGTATCGCCGTCCGGTACCGGAAAGACGTTGAGCTGGTTGACCGGGCCGGCGTTGCGGTCGAGCCAGTCGGTGGCTCCCCGGATCAGGCGCTGAAGCGCGCCGGAGGTGAGGACGCGCGGGTCGATTGGCGTGTCAGCGGCGTGCGTCTCCGCGGTGGGGGAAGGGGCCTGGTCGCGGGAGCCCTTACGGAAACGCATGGTAGAATGATAAGTCTGTTCTTCAACTGAAAGCTAAGGAACTAGTCAGTGGCGAGTCGGTGTGAGGTCTGCGGCAAGGGGACGGTGATCGGCCGGAACATCCGCAGCAACGTGTCCGCGTTGTGGAAGCTGCGTGCGCCGAAGAAGAGCCGCACGTTCAAGGCGAACGTGCGCAAGGCGACGATCATGCTGGGCGGGCAGCCGACGAGCGTGCACATGTGCACGCGCTGCCTACGTACGCTGGCCAAGAGCGAGGCGTAGCGCCTTCACCCCCTCGGCGACCGACCGCCTTGGGGAGTAGACGGACGAGCCGGCGACAAAGAACGTCGCACCGGCATCCGCACAGCGCTTGATGGTGTGCTCGTCGATGCCGCCGTCGACGGCGAGCGTGACGGTTGCGGGGGCCTGGCCCGCGATCGCGCTTAGCTTCGGCAGCATCTGCGGCTGGAAGGGCTGTCCGGAGTACCCGGGCTCGACGGTCATAACCAGGACCTGGTCGAGCAGGGGGAAGAGGCCGGCGAGCAGGTCCGGATCGGTAGCGGGTTTGAGGGCCAGTCCCGCGCGGGCGCCCGCGGCACGGATGGCGCGGAGCAGGCCGGGAAGCGCATCGTGCGGGGCCGCTTCGGCGTGGAGGGTGAGCGCAGTGGCGCCGGAGGCGATGAACGGCTCCACGTGCCGCGCGGGATGCCTGACCATCAAGTGGACGTCAAGCGGCAGCGTGGTCGCCGCGCGGAGGGCTTCGACCATTCGCCGGCCGAAGGAGATCTCGGGGACGAAGTGGCCGTCCATGACATCGACGTGGACGGCGCCGGCGCCCGCCTGCTCGGCTTCCTGCGCGGCGCGCGCCATGTGGCCGAAGTCGGCGGCCAGGACGGAGGGGGCGATCTGGTAGGCGGCCACCGAGCCGTCTAGTCTACGCGGTCTGGCGTGAGCGGAGGAGGTCTTTGCGGAGCTGGCCGCAGGCGGCCTTGATGTCGCGGCCCATCTCGCGCCGGACGGTGCAGATGATCCCGGCCTCGCGGAGGATGCGGTGGAACTCGTCGACGACCGGCCACGGCGATGGGTTGAACGGGATGTCCTGGACGGGGTTCATGGGGATCAGATTGACGTGCGAGTCGAGCCCGCGAAGGAGCGCGACGAACTGCCGCGCGAGCATGGGCGAGTCGTTGACGCCGTCGAGCAGCGTGTACTCGAAGGTGACGCGCCGCTCGGTCGCACGCTGGTAGGCGTGGAGCGCCGCCATCAACTCTGAGAGGGGGTATCGCCGGTTGAGTGGAATCAGCGATGAGCGCAGCGTGTCGTCGGGGGCGTGGAGCGAGACGGCGAGCCGAACCGCGAGTGGATCTTCGGTGAGGCGCGCGATGCCGGGGAGCCAGCCCGAGGTCGAGACGGTCATGCGGTGTACGCCGAGTCCGGCGTAGCTGGGATCGACTAAGCGGTCGACGGCGGCCATGGTGGCGTCGTAGTTCAGGAGCGGCTCGCCCATACCCATGAAGACGACGTTGCGCACGATGGGCGGGTGGTCGCGCGTCCAGCGAAGAAAGTGGAGCGCCTGATCGAGGATCTCACCGGACGAGAGGTTGCGCGCGAAGCCCATGAGGCCCGTCGCGCAAAAGGTGCATTTGACGGGGCAGCCGACCTGCGTGCTCACGCAGACGGTGGCGCGCTCGGCGCCGGTGCCGTCTGAGCGCTGGGGGTAGCGCATCAGCACGCTCTCGATCAGCTCGCCGTCCGGGAGAGCGAGGACGATCTTGCGCGTCTCACCGTCGGCGGAGAGGAGGGCGGCTTGCTCCCGGAGGGCGTGGAAGCGGAAGCGATCGGCGAGGGCGGTGCGGAGCGGCTTGGGGACGTTCGACATCTCGTCGAAGGACGAGATGGTCGAGCGGTAGACCCAGCCGGCGACTTGGTCGGCGCGGAACGCGGGCTGGCCGAGCTCGGCCATGACGGCGCGCAGCTCGGCCAGGGAGAGGTCGGTGATGGGAGGCAGCCGCCCGTCGGGCGGAGCCGGGTGGGAGGCTGCCTCGGGGGCGAGACTAGTCGTCACTACGCCTCATGCCGCTCAGCAGGAAGACGTAGTAGAGGACCTGGGACAGCGCCTGGGCGAGCCCGGCGACATAGGTGAGGGCGGCGGCGTCGAGGACCTTCTTGGCCATGCCGGCGTCCTCCTGCGAGACGAGTCCGTATTCGGTGAGGAGTCCCATGGCGCGGCTGGAGGCGTTGAACTCGACCGGCAGCGTGATGGCAGCGAAGACGGCGTAGGCGCTGAAGAGGATCAGGCCGAGCGTCGCGAGCTGGAAGCTCGAGATGGCAAAGCCGATGAAGAAGAGCACGATGCCGAGGTTGGAGCCGAGGCCGACGACAGGAACGAAGGCGGTGCGCAGGCGCATGGCGCCGTAGGCGGTGGCGTGCTGGATCGCATGACCGACCTCGTGGGCCGTGACGCCGAGGGCAGCTACCGAGTAGCTCGCGTAGTTGGAATCAGAGAGGCGGACGACGCGAGCGCCCGGGTCGTAGTGGTCAGTCAGGTCGCCGGGGACACGCTCTACCGGAACGTTGTGCAGGCCGGCGACATCGAGAAGCCGGCGCGCGACCTCGGCACCAGTCAGATTGTGGGCGTTGGCGACTTTGGAGTACTTGCCGTACGTGCTGCGGACGCGCCACTGGGCGTAGAGCGCCAGGAGCATCGCCGGCAGGGCGAAGACCAAGTACATGGGGTCGAAATAGAACATGGCAGGGTTCCTCCGTGAGGGGGCCTACGAGGCCCTCTCTTCCTTATACCGGAGTCGGGGGCGTCCAGATTGGACGCGGAGCAGACGGCTAGCTGACGTGAGGCGTCAGGAGCACTTCTGTGCGGTGGCGGCGTTCGCTCCGGTGTCGAAGGACTGGCCGCAGGCGCAAGACTTCTTGGCGTTGGGGTTCTGCACGGTGAAGCCGGCGCCCATCAGCCCGTTCACGAAGTCGATCTGGGCGCCCTTGACGTAGTTGGCGCTGAACTCATCGACGAAGATGTTCAGGCCTTCCTGCTGGACCTGGAAGTCGCCGTCGTCGGCCTTTTCCTCCAGCGACATGCCGTACGAGAGGCCCGAGCAGCCGCCCGGACTGACGAATACACGCAAACCGATGTCGTCGCGCCCCTCTTCCGCGATGATCTTGCGGAGCTGAGTGACGGCAAGCTCGGTCAGCTTGACGAGGGGAGTCTCGGTGGCAACCATGGGTGCGAGAGGGCCTTCTTCCAGGTTAAATCGTAGCAGAGTGGTGCTAGACTGGGGCCGTGACGCGCGCCCTCGGACTCCCCCGCCGGCTCGTACTGGGCGGCCTGCTGACGGCGGGCTGCGCGCCCGGTTCCGCGTCGTCGGCGGCCGCGCCGACGGAGTCGCCGCCCGAGGCGACGCAGGTTCCGGCGTACGTGACGCAGGTGCAGCTGGTACCGCAGGAGCCGCGCCTGGGGACCGACGAGAACGTGGTGATCCGGGTGCAGTTCCGCTCGCGGGAGGGGCGGAGCATCCCCGGGGCGCAGCTGCAGGCGGTGGTGAACTACCCGGGCGGCGCGCAGACGTTCACGTCTGAGCAGACGACGTTCCCGGACGGGCGGGTGGACCTGGCGGTACCGGTGCAGCCGCAGGGGCGTCAGGTTCCGCGCGGGGCGCAAGTGCGGGTGGAGGTGGTGATGCGGTACCAGGGGCAGGAGTACCGCTCTAACTCGGGATTCACTGTTCGCTAGGCAGCGGTTCCAGGGTTCTTCGATGGCGTCCCGACTTGCGGCGATGCTGGCACAGGAGCTGGCGGCGCAGCGCACTTTCCTCTCGAGCGAGGAAGAGGGGGCGCTGACGCACCCGGTGTCCTACGACAACGAGGAGGACCTGGCGTGGGACCGCGTACGCGGGCGCAAGACGTGGTTCTTCTCGGCGCTGCGGGATCGGTTCATCCGCGATGGGCGGCGGTCAGCGGAGTGGCGCGAACTGATCCGGCGCGAAGAGGCGGAGGCGGGCGGTGAGACGACGTACGTCTCGCAGCTGGCGCGCCAGGTGCTGGAGTGGGCGACGCGGACGAGCGATCGCGGCGCGATGATGACGGGGTTCGCAGCGACGGCGGCGCGAATGGTGGGGCTGCTCCTGGCGCTGCTGGGCGCGTGGGCGTACTTCAACGGCGGCCAGACGCCTGGATTGATGGTGGGGGCGTTCGGCGCGCTGCTGGTGCTGGCGGGCGGGGCGTTGGGCGTCGCGGCGAAGCGGCGCGTCCGAAAGCTGACCGACGCTAGTTGGGGGCCGTCGCGTGAGACGGCTCAACCTGCGGCAGGAACTTGAGCCACGCCTGGTAGGCGTGGCCATTAAGGCGCTGCACCCAGAGGAAGTACTGGCTGGGCTGAGGGCGCCTGGGCAGCTTCTGGAGGCGCATGCGCGCCTCGTCGAGTGACTTACCGCCCTTGCGGTGGTTGCAGGGCCGGCACGCGCTGACAAGGTTGTCCCAGGAGTGGCCCCCGCCCTGGTGTTTAGGGACGACGTGGTCGAGGGTCAACTCGCGGGTGCGCGAGCCGCAGTACTGGCACTGGTAATCGTCCCGCATGAAGATCTCGCGGCGGGAAAGGCGGACCTGTGGCCGGGGCCGCTTGACCATGTAGCTGAGCTTGATGACGCTAGGGCGCGGCAGCAGGCGCGAGGCGGTGCGGATGCTCCGGTCGCCGTGCTCGAGCACCTCTGCCTTGCCCCGGTCCACGAGGACGAAGGCCCGACGGAGGTTGCAGATATTGAGGGGCTCGTAGTTCTGGTTGAGTACGAGAACGGAGTCCAACGTCGGGCGCTCCAGGGGAGATGTGCCGGTCGATTCTAGCAGCGTGTCCATAATCGAATGGGTGCGATGACGCCGCGGACGGTCGAAAAGATCTCGGTGGTGGTGGTGGTGGCGGTGCTGGGGGCGGCGCTGGCGGTGAACGTGCGCGGCGCGCCGGTGGCGCTGCTGCTGGGGGCGCTGGTGATCACGGTTTCGGCCGGGATGGACCTGGTGCTGCGGGGTGAGGCGCGGTATCACCCGACGCCGGACCTGTTCATCCTGCCGGCGGCGGTCGTGGTGGGGGGCGTGCTGTTCATCTCACTGCTGTCGAGCGGCGTGTCGATCGTGCTGGGGCTGGCAGCGCTGGCGGCGCTGATCTTTGCGGTGTTCTGGGCGGAGTTCGCGTCGCTGAGCGGCCGGGCGCAGCGCGGCGCGGCGGAGCGGCGGGGGCCGCGCGCGATGCTTGCGGCGGTGGGCTACCTGGCGGCGTTCCTGCTCTACGCAGCGATCTACCAGTCGAAGGCGCGCAGCCTCTTCTCCGCGCCGGCAATCATCGTCCTGACGTTCCTGCTGGCGCTGCGCCAGCTGCGGCTGGCGCCGGAGCCGCCGTCGTGGCCGAAGGCGGCGGTGTATGGCGGGCTGGTGGCGCTGGCAGCGGGGGAGGTGACGTGGGCGCTGAACTACTGGCCGCTGAACGGCGTGCTGGGCGGCGCGTTCCTGCTGGCGGCGTTCTACTTCCTGCTGGGGGTCTTCTCCCACCACCTGCAGGGGCGCCTGACGGTGCGGCTGCTGGCGGAGTACGGCGCGGTGTGCGCGGCGAGCGTGCTGGCGATCACGGCGGCGGGGCTGCTGCGGCGGGGGCTCTGATGGGTCGGAGAGAGGCCACGCCGAAAAAGGCGACGATTGCGCCGAGGGCGAGGAACATCTGCCAGATCCCGAGGTTGTCGGCGAGAACGCCGACCAGCACGGTGGGAACGGCGGAGACGCTGCCGGTGAGCATGAAGAGTAGGGCGAAGACGCGGCCGCGCACGGCTTCGTCGGTGGCCTCCGAGACGACGCTTTGCGCGGGGATGGTGACGAGACTGAACTCGACGCCGAGCGAGAGGGTGAGCAGGCAGACGAGGCCGAGGTAGCCGAGCGTGCCGATGGCGGCCTGCGCCTGGCCGGAGACCTGGCCGAGCAGCGCGAGGGCGACGAGTGAGACGGCCATGGCGAGCAGCCCGGCGCCGGCGAGGCGACGCCGGTCGGAGTGGACGGCGTACTGTCCGAGCAGCGCGGTGGCGCCGAGCATTCCGGCGCCGGCGGGGGCGAGGATGTAGCCGACGTCTTCGGCACCGAGCCCGAGGACGCGGGCGACGAAGCCGGGGCCAAGGGTGGCGAGGGTCATCAGCAGACCAGTGGCGAGGGTGAGGTGGAAGATCGCGAGCGAGACGCCGGGAGCAGCGCGCAGGAAGCGCGCGGCTTCGAGCATGTCGCGCCAGACGTGGACGACGTGGACGGCGCGGCGCGCGGCGGCCCAGACGGAGGTCTGGACAGCCTCGCGGCGCGGGAGCGAACCAACGCAAAGCGCGGCGAGGCAGTACATGACCACAACAGCGACGAAGAGCGACGTGGGGCCAAAGAGCTTGTACAGGGTGGGGCCGAGGACGACGAAGCCGGCGACCTGGGCGCCGGTGAAGGTGAGGTTGAAGAGGGAGGTGGCGGTGAGCAGCTCGTGGCGCTTGACGAGGAGGGGGATGATGGCGCCTTCGGCGGGGAGGAAGAACTGGCTGATCGCGGAGGCGGCGAAGGTGACGGCGTAGATGGCCTGGAGGTTCTGCGGGGCGAGGAGGAAGGCGAGCATGAGCGCGGCGCGCAACAGGTTGGTCCAGAGGAGGACGGCGCGCTTCGAAGTGCGGTCCACAAAGACGCCGGCGGGGGGGCCGAGAAGGAGGGCCGGGAGCGAGAAGGAGACGATGACCCAGGAGACGTTGGTGGACGAGTGGGTGAGACGCTCGACCTCGACGACGAGGGCGAAGTTGACGACGTTCTGGGCAGTCTGGGAGAGGACCTGGGCCGACCAGATGAGGAGGAAGAGCCTGTTCCTGAGGACGGCGCTGTACCCCACCCGGCCGGCGCCGTCTGGGGGACGCGCCTGCCCCCCTGGACCGTCCCCAAGCCCCGTAGTTGCCTCCTGCCGGGCTTCGCCCCGCTCAGCGGGGGACTGGGTACCCCGAACCCCATGCTGAATCTCGCTGCGCTCGCTCGGCCCTCGGATCTCCTGCTGGGTCACACTTTGGGGCCGCGGGTAAGGAAGAGGCGGATGCGACGTTCTAGGGTGGAGCGGGGGATGAGGACGCGGTGGTCACAGCCGAGGCAGCGGATGCCGATGTCGGCGCCGAGGCGGTAGATGCGCCAGTCGTACGAGCCGCAGGGGTGGGGCTTGCGGAGTCGCACGACGTCATCGACACGCAGGTCCATGACCTGCGAGGGCGAATAGCGCGGCGGCAGCTCGGGGGTAGTGGCCGGGGCGCCGACTTCGGCGGCGGTCACGCCCGCGACCGGTTGATCCGTTCGCGCAGCGTCTGCGCCGCCCGCCGGGCCGCTTCCGGGTAGTCGTCGCCGCCGGACGCGAACAGCACCTGCCGGGACGCGTTCACCAGCAGCCCGCCGCCCCGGGGGTCGATTCCGGCTTTCACCGAGGCTTCGAGCAGGCCGCCCTGGGCGCCCACGCCGGGCAGGAGGATCGGCAGATCCGGCGTCACCTCGCGGACGCGCGCCAGCTCCTCGGGATAGGTTGCCCCGACGACGAGGCCGAGATTCTGGCTGCTGTTCCATGTGCGTACTTTTTCGGCGATGGCAAGGTAGAGCGGGCGCGGGGCAACGCCAGCGCCGCCCGGGGTGACGGCGAGATCGGCGATCTCCCCGGAGCCGGCGTTGGAGGTCCGGCAGAGAAGGTACACCCCGCGCTCTGGCCGCGCCGCCATCGGCTCGATTGCGTCGCGGCCGAGGTAGGGGCTCGCGGTGACGGCATCGAAGTCGTAGACATCGAAGAGCGCGGCGGCGTAGCGGCGCATGGTGTTGTCGATGTCGCCCCGCTTGGCGTCGCCGACGACGGGCACCTCACGCGGGATGTGCTGGCGCACGGTGAACAGCGCGTCGAGGCCACGCGGCCCGAGCGCCTCGTAAAAGGCGAGGTTGGGTTTATAGGCGGCGACGAGGTCGACGGTGGCGTCGATGACGCGGCGCAGAAACTCGACGATCCCGTCGATCGGCTCAGCGCCGCGGAGGGGCGCGGGGAGCCGGTCGGGCTCGGGATCCAGCCCGACGCAGAGCAGCGAGCTGACCTGCGCGTCGCGGGCGCGGAGGCGATCGAAGAATAGCTGTGTCATGGTGGTGGTGAGGCCGAGAGGATGCGCTGCACCGCGTCGAAGGCTGGCTGAAGGGTGACCGAGGTGTCGACGAGGACGGCGGGCTCGCGCTCTCCGGAGATCGACTCCATCGTACCGGCGAGCTTCTCGTGGACGCCCCAGTCGGCGTCCGAAGAGTAGTTCTCGCTGCGACCGGCCGCGCGCTGACGGAGCCGCTCGGCGACGACGTCTGGGGGGGAAGTGGTGACGAGGAGGACGAACGTGGCACCGGCGGCGGCGGCGAGCCGGCGCGCCTCACCACGGCCGCGCTTCATGAGGTTCGTGGCGTCGAAGATCACGCCGTAGTGATCGCGGAGGAGTGAGTCGATGAGGGCGTAGCACGTGAGGTACACGTGGGCGTTCTCCGACGTCGTGTATTGCGGAGACTGGTAAAGCGCTTTGCGCACCTCGTCGGATCGGAGGACGACGAGCGGGAAGCGGGACGCGAGCGATTCGGCGAGGTGTGACTTGCCAGTGCCCGGGAGGCCGGAGAGGAGGACGAGGGCGGGGCGGGAGTCCGGGGAAGCCGGGTCGGCCCACCCGAACCGCTGGCGGAGGCCGGCGGCGACTTCGCGGCGCGAGGTGAGGCGACTAGACGGAGTCTTCGCTGGGCTCAGAATGGCCTTGCCGCGGGGCGGGCTCAGGATGCGGCGGCGGGCGGCGCCTGTTCCTTGGCCATGCGGCGAAGGAACCACAGGGCGCGCCCGATGTCGTCGGCGCACTCGGAGGCGTGCTCGTAGCCGAGCACCAGGCGGTCGTCGTCGCCCGAGACGAGGCAGGCGAGGGCGTCGTCGAGCAGCTTGCGGGTGTGCTCGATGGCGCTGAGGCCTTCGACCTCGGGGGCGCGGACGTCGGCGTGGCCTCCGAGCGAAAGGCTCATCGTGTGAGGCCGAGTGTAACGAACCCGTCGATACACTCGACAAGGCACACCATGGCAGCGCAGTACGTGATCATCGGCAACGGCGTGGCGGGGACAACCGCCGCCGAGACGCTGCGCAAGGGAGACGCGCAGTGCCGAATCGTCCTGATAGACGACGAGCCGTATCCGCTCTACAACCGGGTAGCGCTGCCTAACGTGCTCAAGGGAAAGACGGCGCCCGAGCGGGCGATCATCCGCCAGATCCCGTGGCACGTGGAGAATCGAATCGAGCTGCTGCTCGAAACGACGGTGACGCGCGTCGACACCGAAGCGAAGGTGGTGACGACGGCGGACGGCAAGGACTTTCAGTACGACAAGCTGCTGGTGGCGAGCGGCGGGCGGCCGAACCCGCTGCGCGCCCCGGGGGCGGAGGGCGTGCGCGGCATCTACAGCTTCCAGACGCTGGACGACACGAAGGCACTAATCGCGCGGGCGGACCGGTCCAAGACGGCCGTGACGGTGGGTGGGAGCTTCATCGCCTATGAGCTGACGGAGGGGTTCCGGCACCGGAACCTGGAGGTGCACTGGCTGATCCGCGGCCCCCGATTCCTGCACCGGATCACGGACGAGGGGGGTGGCGAGCTGGTGGACGTGCTGGCCCGGCAGGTGGGGGTGCAGACCCACTACGGCGAGACGGTGGCGGAGGTGCACAGCGCGGACGGCGAGGTCACGGGTGTGACGACGCAGTCGGGCGCCCGGTTCGACTGCGAGATGGTGGGGGCGGGGCTGGGGCTGACGCTGCGGACCGAGTTTCTGAAGAACACGCCGCTGCAGGTGAACGTGGGGGTGGTGACGAACGAGTACCTGGAGACGAACGTGCCGGACGTGTACGCCGCGGGCGACGTGGCGGAGTTCTACGATCCGTACATCGGCACGCATAACCAGATGGGTACGTGGAACAACGCGTCGTCCCATGGACGAACAGCCGGGACGAACATGTTGGGTGAGCAGCGCCTGGCGTACAGCGAGGTGCCGTACTACACGAGCACGATGTTCGAGAGTCAGATGGCGGCGATTGGGTCGACGCCGGATGTGCGGCCGGAGATGGAGGCGCTGAGCCGGGTGGACATGAACGCGCACGTCTACCGGCGGCTGTTCTTCTATGAGGGCCGGCTGGCGGGGGCGGTGCTGATCGGCGATATCCGCGTGCGGCGGCAGCTGATGGACGTGATCAAGGCGCGGCAGGTGATCCCACCGGAGGAGCGGGAGCGACTGGTGGCGGTGTAGCCATGGACGCGCCGCTATTTGTCGGCGTCGACGTCGGGACGAGTGGGGTCAAGGTGGGCGTCGTCGACGTGCGGGGGGAGATCCTGGCCCTCACGGCGGCGCCGTGCCCCGTGGAACGTCCTCGGCCGGGGTTCGTGGAGCAGGACCCGGATGACTACTGGACGGTGGTCGTGCGGTGTGTGCGCGAGGCACTGGCAGCGCCGGGAGTCGACGCGCGGCGCGTTACGGCGCTGTCGTCGTGCGGACACGCGCCGACGCTGGTGCTGCTGGATTCGGAGGGCCGTCCGGTGCGCCCCGCGATCCTGTGGCAGGACACGCGTGCGGCGAAGGAGGCGGAGGCGCTGGCAAACGAGCCGGGCGCGGAGCGGCTGGCGGAGTGGCTGGGGGTGCGCTGGCCGGTTGACGCTTCGCTCCCGGCAGCGCGGTTCCTGTGGCTGCGCCGCCACGAACCGGCCGCTCTGGCGCGCGTCACGAAGGTCCTGCTGCCGAAAGACTACGTGCATCTGCGCCTGACGGGGGAGGCGTCGACAGACGCGTGGTCTGGCAAAGGACTGGTGAATCAGCAGACGTTGCAGCCGATCGAGCCGCTGTTCGCGCTGGCGGGCCTGCGTTCGGACGTGGCGCCGCGCGCACTCGCGGCGTCGGCAGCGGTGGGACGGGTGCACGCGGAGGGTGCGGCGGCGACGGGGCTGCCGGAGGGCATCCCCGTGGTGGCGGGGTGGACGGACGCGATGGCGGCGATGCTGGGGACGGGAGCGTTGGGGGAGGCGGGGCTGGCGTGCGACGTGTCCGGCACGTCCGAAGTGATTGGACTGACGGCAGCGGCGCGGCCGGCTGACACCGGGCCGCTGATGGCGGCGGACATTCTGGCGAGCGGGCGGTGGATGGTCTACGGACCGACGCAGGCGAGCGGCGGCTCACTGGGCTGGATACTGCGCACGCTTGGCCTGGAGGGCGACGCGGTGGGCGCGCTGGAACGGGCGGCGATGGCGCCGGCGGGCGCAGACGGGCTGGTCTTCCTGCCGTATCTCCAAGGGGAGCGGGCTCCGCTGTGGGACCCGAGAGCGCGGGGTGGCCTGGTGGGGCTGACGACGGCGCACGGCGCCGAGCACCTGGTGCGGGCGGTACTGGAGGGGGTGGCGTGCTCGGTGTGGCACGTGCTGAGCTCTGCCGAGGGCGCGGTAGGCGAGACGACGCGCGAGGTACGCGTGGCGGGCGGCGGGGCACGGATGGCGGTCTGGAACCGCATCAAAGCGAGCATCGCCGGGCGGCGCTTCCGGCCGTGCGCGACGGCGGAGAACGGCGTGCTGGGCGCGGCGATGCTGGCAGTGCTGGGGAGCGGCGTGTACGCGGACGCCGCCGAGGCGGGGCGCGCGATGGTGCGGCTGGAGGAGCCCGTTGAGCCGGACGTTGAGGTGGCGGGCGTATACCAACGCCTGTTCGAGCGTTACGTCGCGCTATGGCCGCGTATCGCGGAGATTGCGAGGGGGAACTGACAGAGGACGTTAACCGTGTCTAAACACAGAATGTGATGCGGGCCACTGCGGTACGGCATCACCTCTGCTATTCATGGAACGTAAGACGTCAGTGACGGCGAACTCTGGGGTGGAGCAGCGGCTGGAGCGGCATGACCTGGACGAGCTGATCGCGCAAGGTCGCGCGGATGGCTACGTGACGATGGATGACGTAGCCGAGCTGTTCGAGACCGACGAGGTCCCGTCGCCGGCGCAGATCGACGTGGTGCGTGCGGCGTTGGGCGCTGCGGGCGTGGAGCTGGTGGAGGCGGAAGAGGAAGAAGCGCTGGAGGAGGTCCCGGTCGAGCAGCTGGCGCGGGTCACAGAGGGGCCGATGCAGGCCGACGCGGTCTGGCAGTACCTGCGGGACATCCACAACTTACCGCTGCTCAAGGCGGAGCAGGAAGTGCAGCTGGCGCAGCGGATCGAGCAGGGAGATGAGCAGGCGCTGCAGGAGTTCACGGTCGCCAACCTGCGGCTGGTGGTGAGCATCGCGAAGCGCTACACGGGGCGGGGGCTGTCGCTAATCGACCTGATCCAGGAGGGGAACCTGGGTCTGATGCGCGGGGTCAAGAAGTTCGACTGGCGGCTGGGCTACAAGTTCTCGACGTACGCGACGTGGTGGATCCGGCAGTCGATCCGCCGGGCGATCGCGGACAAGGGGAGGACGATCCGGCTACCGGTGCACGTGAGTGAGTCGATCGCGAAACTGAACGCGGCGCACCAGGCGCTGACGCAGCGGCTGAGGCGCGAGCCGAGCGACCAGGAGCTGGCGCGGGAGCTGGGAGTAGAGACGGAGCGGCTGCGGGAGATCCGGCAGGCGGCGCGCATTCCGGCGTCGATCGATCAGCCGCTCGGGGACGACGACGACTCGAGCGTGGCGGACTTCGTCATGGACGAGAACGACGCGGGGCCCGAGACGCTGGCGCATCAGCAGATGCTGCGCCAGGAGGCGGAGCGGGCGATGATGGAGGCACTGAACGCGCGGGAGCGTCTGGTGCTGCAGATGCGGTACGGGTTGGGGGATGGGCACATCTACTCGCTGGAGGCGATCGCGCAGCGGTTGGCGT
>DASTZM010000443.1:0-2476 GCA_035764305.1 Chloroflexota bacterium
TCGCCGCCGCGGGCGGCGACGAGGAGATCGGGCGCTACGTGGCCGAGATGCTGGAAATCATCGGGACCGACGGCGTCATCCTGGTGGAGGATCACGCCGGACGCAAGACGGACCGCGAGTACGTGGAGGGACTGCAGTGGGACAGCGGCTACGTCAGCGCCTACTTCTGTACCGACCTGGATCGGATGGAGGCGGTGGTCGAGAACCCGGTGATCCTCTCGACAGACGTCAACGTCGAGTCGGTCGAGCAGATCCTTCCCATTCTGGAAGCGATCATGGAGCGCAAGGAGCGCGAGGGGATCGGCGGCTTCGTGCTGATCGCGAACGAGATCTCGGGCCCGGCGCTGGCGGTAATGGTGGCGAACACGGAGAAGAAGACGCTGCCGTGCCTGGGCATCAAGGCGCCAGGCGCAGGAGACCGGCGGGTGCGCATCCTGGAGGACGTGGCCATCCTCACGGGCGGACGGATGATCGCGGAGGACGCAGGGGACAAGACCGAGGATGCGACGTTCGCCGACCTGGGGCGCGCGCGGCGCGTGTGGGCCAACCGCGACTTCTTCAGCATCGTGGGTGGAGCGGGTGACCGGAATGCGCTGCGGCAACGCGTTCAGGAGATCAAGCAGTTGATGCCGACGGCGGACAGCGACTACGAGCGCGACAAGATGCGCGAGCGGATCGGCAAGCTGCAGGGGGGAGTGGGCGTGCTGAAGGTGGGGGCCGCGAGCGAGCGCGAGCGCGAGACGAAGAAGCAGCGCGGCGAGGAGGCGGTTGCGGCGGCGCGCGCGGCGGCGGAGGAAGGGGTGGTCGCGGGCGGCGGCGCGGCGTACCTGGCTTGCCTGCCCGCGCTGCGCGAGTTGGCGAAGACGCTGCCGAAGGACCAGGCGACGGGCGTGAAGGTATTGATGCGCGCGATGGAGGCGCCGACTGAGTGGATCATCCGGAACGCGCAGCAGGACCAGAAGCGACTGCTGGCCGTGCTGCGTGAGTCGCCGCCAGGCTACGGCTACGACGCGGTTGACGACAAGGTCGTGGACATGCGTGAGGCGGGCATCCTGGATCCGCTCAAGGTGGTCCGCACCGCGCTCGAGACGGGGGCGAGCGCCGGTATGATGGCGCTCACGACGGACGCGCTGGTGCTCACCGCCAAGCGGGACCCGGCGATCAATCCATGACCGCCTCGGGTCCGGCCGACAACATCATCCAGTTCCCTGGCGCGAGCGGATCGGCGGGGCGCGGTCGAGGCACCGCGACGCAAGTTCCGACCGGCCGCTGGGAGGTGGTCACGCCGCTCCTCGGCTGGGGTGGGACGGTGCTCGCGCTCGCCGCGCCGGCGACGGACGGCGATCCGGTCTTCTACGCGGGCACGACGGCGGGCTGCTTCCGTTCGGACGACGGGGGGAAGACGTGGCTGGCCGCGAATGACGGGCTGACGAGCCCGTATATCCAGTCGCTGGCGGCGTCACCGCGCTTCGCGAAGGACCGCACGCTGTTCGCGGGCACGCTGGGCAGCGGCGTGATGCGGAGCAGCAACGGCGGCGAGACGTGGTCGCCAGTCGAGTTCTGGCAGGGGGCGCCGGCCGTCACGGCGATCGCGCTCTCGTCACGGTTCCCAGATGAGGGGACGATCCTGGCGGGCACGCAGTCGGACGGTGTCTACCGCTCGACGAATGCGGGGCGTACGTGGTCGGCCGCGAACTTTGGGCTGAACGACCTTTCGATCCTGGCGCTGGCCGTCTCGCCGGCGTTCGAGGAGGACGAGACGTGCTTCTGCCTGGCGGGCGACGGGCTCTATCGCTCGACGAACGGCGCGCGCGCCTGGCGCGCGGTGACGCGGGGCATCGACACGCCGGCGGTGCAGGCGGTGGCCGTCTCTCCGCTGTTCCAGGAGGATGGGACCGTCTTCGTCGGCGCCGAGGATGCGGGCGTGTTCCGCTCAACCGACAAGGGCGCGACGTGGCAGGCCACCAACGACGGCCTGACCAACCTGTCGGTCAACGCGCTGTGGATCTCACCGCGCTACGAGAGCGACCGAACGATCTTCGCCGGCACCGCGGGCGAGGGGGTCTTCCGGTCGACCGATGGCGGCAAGAGCTGGAAGCACGTCCTGACCGAGGCGACCGAGCACCCGGCGGTCATGTCACTGGTGTCCGACGCGTCCGGCAAGGTTTTGCTGGCGGGGCTGCACCAGGGTGGGCTGTGGCGCTCGCCGGACGGTGGGAACGAGTGGGACTCGGCGAGCGAAGGGCTGGCGGCGCGGTCGATGTCGACGCTGGCCGTGTCGCCGGCGTTCCACGAGGATCGCACGCTCTTCGCGGCGGGAATCGAGGACGGGGTGATCCGCTCCCGCGACGGTGGCGAGACGTGGCAGCGGATCGGTGAGGGGCTGCCGGGGCCGCAGGTCCTGTCGCTGGCGGTCTCGCCGCGGTTCGCGCAGGACAAGACGGTTGTCGCCGCGCTGGGGGAAGGACTGTTCCGC
>DASTZM010000444.1:0-5433 GCA_035764305.1 Chloroflexota bacterium
ATCCGTCTCCTCAAGCCCGCTCTGCCGGCGCTCGCGCTGGTGTTGCTCATTCTGGCACTCGTCGCCAGCGTGAACATTCTCTATTACCTCTTCTACGCCATCCTCGCGCTGGTGATCATCACCTTCATCTGGACGCGCAGCCTCGTCCAGAACGTCGCCGTCCACCGCGCGCTCAAGAACAAGTGGTGCGTTGTCGGCGACACCGTCCAGGAAGACTTCGTGATGCGCAACGACGGGCGCCTCCCCGCGCTGTGGCTCGAAGTGCGCGACGAGTCGACCGTGCCGCATTACCACCCCGGCGTCGTCGAGACCCTTGGCGGTCTCGACGAGCGCCGTTGGTCGGCACGCGCGGTCACCCGCCGGCGCGGCATGTTCAAGCTTGGTCCGCTGCGCGTCCTGACCGGCGACCCCTTCGGCATCTTCCAGGGGAGCATCACCTACAACAGCGAGACCAGCTTCATCGTCTATCCACCGCTGCTGGAAGTCCCCGGCATCCCACTGCCCTGGGGCACCGCCTCCGGCAGCTCGCGCTCCAGCCTGCGCACGTTCCACGTCACCACCGACGCATCCGGCATCCGCGACTACGCGCCGGGAGACAGCCTGCACCGGATCCACTGGCTCTCCACCGCGCGCCGCGGCGAGCTCCATTCCAAGGAGTACGACCTGGAGCCGTCCGGCAACCTCTGGATCGTGCTCGACCTGGACGCCGCCGTCCACTACGGCGAGGACGAGGAGTCGACCGAAGAGTACGCGGTGAAGCTCGCGGCGGCGCTCATCCACCGCGCCATCCGCGAGAACAAGGCCGTTGGGCTCATCGCGCATGGCGCCGAGAAGGTGGTCATCAACCCCGCCAAAGGTGCGCGCCAGCTCTGGCGCTTGCTCGAGCAGCTCGCCGTCACGGCCGCGAACGGTCGCGTGCCGCTGCACCGCGTCATGTCCGACGCCAACGCGACCCTCGGCAAGGGGCTTTCGGTCGTCGTCATCACGCCGTCGAGCGATCCGCTCTGGCTCAACAGCCTGGCGCTGTTCCGATCACGCGCGGCGGCGCCGAGCGTGATCCTGCTCGACGGCGAGTCATTCGGTGGAACGACCTCCGCCAAGGCCCTCGCTGCGCAGCTCGCGACCGCCGGCATGGTCGTGCACGTCGTCCAGAAGGGCCAGGAGTTCCGCACCATCACGCTCGACAAGAAGGACTGGGAAGAAGGGCGCCGCGGCGGAAACCGGGCCATCCTGACCAGGTAGCCGGAACGTAGAAGAAAGAGACCATGGCAACCGTCGCTGCGCCCTCGCCCCGCACGCCGGCTTCAGCCGTCCGCAGCTTCGCGCGCCCCGAGCCGGTCGAGCAGCAGGACACGGGGTTCCAGCCGCAAGAAGGCTGGCTGGCGGTCTTCCTGCTCCTAGCGATGGTGCTCAGCACCGTCTGGTCGATCGACCAGGCCAAGTGGGTCGAAGGTACCGGGATCCTGTTCCCGTTGGCGCTGGCCGGCATGGCCGGCGGCTTTCTCCTGGCCCGATCGGCGCTCTCGGGATGGGTCGCCGTGCTCCTCGGTCTGGTCGGCGGCACCGCCATCTGCTTCGTTACCGTCGGGCAGCTCGTACCCGCGCCCGCCGCGATGCTCGGCGCGCTGCTCCAGACGCTGGGCGGCACGCTCGCCTGGTTCGCACGGCCAACCGGCGTCCCGCCGCTGATCGGCGCCTTCCAGCAGTTCTTCTCCGGCGCCGCCGAGTTCGGTGGTCGGGTCGGCATCTGGACCGAGGTGGGGACCAGCGGCCGGGTGAGCAACGACAACGCCATCTTCCTCCTGTTCATCGCGTACATCGCCTGGCTGCAGGGCTTTCTTGGCGCGTTCGGCTTGTTCCGCCTGCGCGACGTGATCGTCACCGCACTCCCCACCGGAATCGCGCTCGCCACGAACGCCGCGTACACCGGACAGGCGTCGGCGCCTTTCTTCATCTTTATCGTCACCCTGCTCCTTCTGGCGGTCAGTCTCAACCTGACCACGTTGCAGGTGCGCTGGAACCGCTACCGAGTCGACTACCCCAGCGGCCTCTTGTTCGACGTGACGGTCAGCAGCTTTGTCGTGATCTGCCTGCTGGCGGTGCTGGCCTTCTTCGGGCCGCGCGCCGCGGACAACCCACTCTCCAACGCCTTCTGGGCCTACGCAGGCGAGCAGTGGAGTGAGGTCGAGAATGCCTCCAACCGCCTCTTCGCGGGGGTCAACAGCCCCCAGGCGGGTGGCGCTGGCGCAGGGCGCGACCGGCTGGTGCTCTCCGGGCCGGTGCGCCTCAGCCAGCGCGTCGTCATGACCGTCAAGTCGGACGAACCCTACTACTGGCGCGGCGCGACGTACGACACCTGGACCGGCCACGACTGGCTCTCGAGCGACAAGATCCCGCTCTCGCGCACCGAGAAGCAAGCCGTGCTGCCGCAGCGCTTCGGCCTGCGCAAGCGGATCAAGGCCGAGTTCGAGATCAACCAGAGTCGCAGCGATCTGATCTACACCCCCGACGAGCCGGTCCAGATCAGCATCCCGTACAAGGTCTTCACCCGCGCGGCCGACGCGAACGTCCAGGACTTCTCCGCGCTGCGCGCCAAGAAGCCGGCCATCCCCAAGCTGACCTACAGCGTCGAGGCGATGGCGTCCATCGCCAGCGCCGAGGAGCTGCGCAACGCGCAGACCGATCTGCCCGACTGGGCCAAGCGCTACTTGCAGGTGCCCGATGTGCCCCAGCGCGTGCGCGACCTCTCGCGTCAGATCGTCGGCTCCCGTCGCTCGCCCTACGACAAGGCCGTGGCGATCGAGCAGTTCCTGCGCCGCTACCCGTACACCCTGGACGTCCGCCCCGCCCCGTCTGACCGTGATGCCGTCGAGTACTTCCTCTTCGACTTGAAGCAGGGCTACTGCGACTACTTCGCCTCGGCGATGGTCGTCCTGCTGCGCCTTCAGGGCGTGCCGGCGCGCCTCGCCACCGGGTACGTCGCCGGCAAGTTCGACAACACGACCAACAAGTTCGTCGTCACCGAGGAAGAGGCGCACTCCTGGCCCGAGGTGTATTTCCCCGGCTACGGCTGGACCGCCTTCGAGCCATCCGGCTACCGCCCGCCCATCGTGCGTCCCGAGCAGTCGGTGGCCACGCCAATGGGCGACCCCGACGGCTGCTACGACTACGAGTATGGCGAGTGCAGCGAGGGGATGGACCCTGGCCTGGAGGGTTTCCTCCCTGACCCGGGCGACGTGAACACAATCATCACCGTTGGGCAGCCGGCGGGAAGCTTCAACTGGCTGCCCGTCGCGCTGGCCGTGCTCGTGGTGCTGGCTATCGGCGCCGCGGTGATCTGGCTGCTCAACCGGATCGGGGGGCGCCAGGTGCCCACCCACGAGCTGGCGCGGCGCACCTACCGGCGAATGACGCTCTTCGGGCAGATGTTCGGGCTGAAGCGTGACCCGGCCCAGACCCCGCTCGAGTACGCCCGCGCGCTGACGCGCGGCATCGAGCGCACGCTCGACCAGGAAGGAGCCGTCGGCGCGCTGCGGCTCAGGCAGCTCGTCGGCACGCCGAACGGCGCGGCGGAGACCATCGCCTCCACCTTCGTCCGGTCGCAGTACGGCCACCAGGAGCTGACCGAGCTCGACCGCGAGAACCTCGAGGACGGCTGGCGCGACCTGCGCCTGAAGCTGCCGGTGCTGCTCCTCCGCGACCGGCGGAACTAAGTCCCTAGGGCGCCAGCCGGAGCGCCGCCTCGAACATCTGCCGCGCCACTGGCGCCGCCTCCAGAGAGCCGAACCCGCCGTACTCGACGATCACCGCGACGGCGTAGCGCGGCCGGTCGATCGGCGCGATCCCGATGAACCAGGAGTGGTCGGGGAGGCCCGGCACACTCTGCGCCGTCCCCGTCTTGCCCCCCACACGCACGTTGGGCAGTGCCGCGTTGCGGCCAAACCCTTCCTCCACCGCCAGCTGCATGAAGGAGCGCAGCGTCCGCGCCGTCTCCACGCTCATCGCGCGCCCCAACGACCCCGGCTGCGCACGATAGAGCGGCACGCCGTTCGGAGCGACCGCGTCCCGCACGACGTACGGGCGGGGCACGTCGCCGTCGCGCGCCACCGCCGCGGCCACCACGGCCAGCTGCAGCGGCGAGATCAGCAGCTCCCCCTGCCCGAACGCCGTCGACGCCAGCAGCACGCGCGTCATGGGCTGCGTGCGCGCCAGGCTGGTCGGACTCGTCTCCAGCTCGAACGGCAGTGCGCGCCCGATCCCCAGCTTCTCCGCCTGCTGGCGCAGCCGCTCCTCGCCCAGCTGTAACCCCACCTGGGCGAAGACGACGTTGGACGAGTACGCGAAGGCGTGCGCGAAGTCGAACGTTGGGCGCGGCGGGCGCTCCGAATCGGTGATGCGGAAGCCGTCGATCACCGTGTCGCCGGTTGGATCTGACACCTCGGTGCTCGCGCGCATCAGACCCGCCTCCAGCGCCGCCGCCGCCGTCACCGTCTTGAACGTGCTGCCAGGCACGTACAGCCCCTGGCTGACACGGTTGTAGAGCGGCCGGGCCTCGCTGCGCGAGAGCGCGTTCCAGTCCTCGTCGACCCGCCCCTGGTCGAAGTACGGCTTGCTGAACAGGGTCAGGAGCTCGCCCGTCGTTACGTCGATCAGCACGACCGCCCCCTGCCGGTCGCCCAGCGCGCGGTCGGCCACTTCCTGCAGTCGCGTATCGATGGTCAGCTGCACGCGCGCGCCGCCGCGCGGCTTGCCGGCCAGGCGCGCCAGCCACTCGTCCAGCCCGGGCGCAGCCGTGCGCCCCGAGAGGAAGCGATCGAACGCGCGCTCGGTCGAGGTCGTGCCGTAGCGGCGCGAGTAGTACCCCGTCGCGTGCGCCGACTCCGGGTGACGCCCGACGCGATTGCGATCGACCGATTCGACCAGTACCTCGCCTTGCCGGTCGACAATCGCGCCGCGCCGCGTTCGCAGCTCCGCCTCGGCCACACGCGGGTTGCCCGGCGCGACGGCGAGCTGCGGCGCGCGCCAGACCTGCCAGTAGCCGGCGCCGCCGGCCAGGATGGCGAAGCCAACCAGGAACGCCGTCCCTATCGCCTGGATCTGGCGGTCCACTCGAGCGACCTCTCCTCATGCGACATCCGGAGCAGCACGCCCAGGATCAGGAAATTGGCCAGCAGCGACGAGCCGCCGTACGACACGAATGGGAGCGTCACGCCGGTCAGTGGGATCAGCTTCAGGTTGCCGCCGATGATCACCATCGTCTGGAGCGCGAGTACCGAGGTCAGCCCCGCGGCCAGGAGGCGGTTGAACGGCAGTCGCGCGATCAGCGCCACCTGTAGGCCGCGCGTGACGAGCAGCGCATAGATCAGCAGCAGCGCCAGCGACGCGCTGAGACCCGCCTCTTCGGACAGCGCGACGAACGGAAAGTCGGTGTGA
>DASTZM010000445.1:0-2113 GCA_035764305.1 Chloroflexota bacterium
CACGAACCGCCCGATCCCCAGGATCACGCGCCGCCGCTCGGCGCGCGGCGCGTACAGGTGCACGTCGACCGGTGGGTAGAGGATCGAGACGCGCTCGCGCGCCAGCCGCGTCCCCCAGTAGCGCTCCAGCCACAGCGCCGAAAACTCGGAGATCGGGCAGATCGCGTCGTACGTCGTCAGGTAGCCCATCGCACGCAGGTCGGGCAGCCCGTGCAGCCGTCGCCCCAGCTCCGGCACCGCGCGCTCGAACAGCGCCTCGTAGGCGTAGTGGCGCACGTCACGAGTCATTACTCGCGCTACCGCCACACCGACCTCACGGAAGTCATCGCTCTCGCCCGTCACCCCTCCCACCTCGAATGGTCGGAAGACCGGCGACTCGATCGTCAACCGCACCTCGCCCGCCGCCGTCGATCCCGCGGGCACCTCGACGTCCCAGTTCACGTAGTCGCCCGGACCCGTCTCGACGTCGCGCTCGGCCAGCGGCGCGCCATTCGCCAGCAGCGTGACGCGCACCGGCCCCCACCCCGCCGGGCGGAACGACCCGAGCACCAGGCGCAGCGGGAGCGCGCGACCCGGCCACGGCGTCTCGATCGTCAGCTGGCCCCGTCCCGCCGTCCAGCGGTAGCGACTCCCCGCCAGCTCCTGCGGGCCGAAGAACCCCTCGCGGTACCGCGGCACAAGCAGCTGTTGGTGGATCCGCTGCGCCACCGCCCGCTTGAATCGCCCGAACGGCGACAGGTCGAGCGGGAACGGGAACATCACCAACAGAATCGAGCGCGGCGCGCGCGACGGCACGACCGACATATGCGACCCGTTGATCCACAGGTCGTACTCCGCCGAAAGGTCGGCTAGCTGGTCGAACGGCAGCAGCGGCGTCAACCGCAGCCGCACGCCACGCAGGTCCAACGCGAAGCGCGAAGCCAGCGTCTCGATCGACGCCGGCGTGTGAGTCACGATCTCGACGTCGTGCCCGGCGCGCGCCAACGTCTCGGCCGCCGTGCCCATGTGGCGCTCGCCGCCCCCCATCGTGGCCAGGAACTGGTTGTAGATCCCGACGCGCACTGACGGTCCGCCCTACGCCTCGGCCATCCAGCGCAGCACGTCGCTCTCCGGAACGGCGCGGCGCGCCGCGATGCGCCGCCGCTCCGCCAGCACGCCCGGCACGTCGCGCAGCCAGCTCGCAATCACCCGCACTTGCAGCTTCGCCCGCGCGGCGTGTGGCCCGCGCTGGCGGCGCGTGATCGCCCAGTACAGCACCCGCGCGCAGTTCAGCGCCGCCTCGGCCACGTAGCGCCCTACCTCACGCAGCGCCAGTGGCAGCGGCGCCAGCTTGAGGAGCATCAGCGGCCGGTTGCGATCCACCTGATACGTGAAGAACGGCGACCACTCGCCGCTGCTCGCGGCGTGCGCGTGCTCCACCACTGCGTCGGGCACGAAGACCACCTTCCAGCCCCGCAGTCGCAAGCGCCAGGACAAGTCCATGTCCTCGTAGTACATGAAGTACCGTTCGTCGAACAGTCCCACGTCCTCCAGCGCCGCCCTCCGCAGCAGCGCCGCGGCGCCGCAGAAGAAGAAGACCTCCTCCCGCCGGTCGTACTGCCCCACATCCTCCTCTTGAATCCAGCGTCCGTCGCGGAACACTGTCCCTCGATCGCGGCCCGCGCCGTTCGCCAGGACCATGCCGCCCGCGTTCTGGATCCGCCCGGCGTTGGGGCTGTCCGGCGGGTAGATCAGCTTCGCGCTCGCCGCGCCGACGCGCGCGTCGGCCTCCGCCGCGCCAACCAGCGCGCGCAACCAGCCAGGTCGCACGCGGGTGTCGGTGTTGAGGAGCACAACGTACGGCCCTGGCGCCGCCGCGAGCGCGCCGTTGTAGCCCTTCGCGAACCCCCAGTTGCCCGGGTTGCGCACCACCCGCAGCCGCGGGAAATCGCGCTGCGCCTGCTCGGCCGAGCCGTCGGTCGAGGCATTGTCGACCACCACCGCCTCCCACCCGCCGGTCGGATAGTCGGTCGCGAACAGCGCGCTCAGGCAGCTCGACAGCAGGCGCGCGCCGTTCCAGTTGAGCACCAGTACCGACACAAACGGAGACGCCTCGGCGCTGCCGGCGCCGCCA
>DASTZM010000446.1:0-9715 GCA_035764305.1 Chloroflexota bacterium
GCCGCGCAGCAGCAGCAGCGACACACCGCCGCACATGCCCGTACAGTGGCCGAGACTCCCCGCTAGGCCGAGGAGCAACGCCGTCCACACCATCGACCCGTTCACCATCTGCCCCTGCGCCCCGGCGCTCCCGCTACGCCGCTGCCGGCCGCACCACCTCGCCTCCGGCCACGGGCGCGGCGCTGTGCGAGAAGACCCTCACCGTGAGCCACACCACGCAGGCGAAGAAGACGAACGCCATGCCCTGGTGGACGGCGACGATGATCGGGTCGGTCTTGAGGATCACCGTCAGACCACCCATCACCGCCTGCGCCAGCAGCATCCCCACCGTCGCCAGGGACAGAAGGCGTTCCGGCATGCGCTTCCACCAGATCAGCGCCGTCGCCGCAAGCACCATGAGCGACACGAGACCCACGACCATGCGGTGGAACCACTCGAGGAAGATCCACCAGTCAAACTCGGGCACCACCTGGCCGTAGCACAGAGGCCAATCCGGGCAAGCCAGCCCGGCGCCGTTCCCGCGCACGTAGCTGCCCATGAAGGCGGCGAAGATCGTGATCAGCGTCGTCGCGAGCGTCAGCACGCGCAGCGCGGACAGTGTCGGAAAGGTCGATCGCATTGCAGTCTCTCCTTGATGTGCGGTCTTACGCGAAGCGCGCGCCCGCGGCGATGGCAATGAAGACGATGGCGAGGAAGCGGTTGGACACCTTGTAGAGCGCGCGTGCATGCATCGCGGTCGGCTCGCGCCACATGCGGGCGCATGCGCCGAGCATCAGCGCGCTCGCGCCGCCCACCGCGGTCCACACCAGGCCCGCTGCGATCGGCGGCGCTCCCGCCATGAAGCCCGCCACCGCCAGCAGCGCCGCGAGCACTGCCGGCACCGCGTGTCCCATGATGAACGGCGGCGTCGCGGCGATGCCGATCACCGCCGGCAGCATCGGCAGCCGCGCCCGCCGGTAGTCGTCCTCGTGCACCGCCGCGTACGCCCAGAAATGGGCCGGCGACCAGAAGAAAACCACCGCGGCCAGCGCCAGCGGTGCGACCGGCCAGTCCCCCCGCACCGCCGCCCATCCGGCCAGCACCGGGCAGCTCCCCGCTGCTCCTCCGATCACCACGTTCCACGGCGTGCGCCGTTTGAGCAGCCCCGTGTACAGCGGCACGTAGATCAGGAATCCCAGCAGGATGAACAACGCCGCCTCGAGCGGCAGCGTCAGCGCGGCGAGCGACACACCGCCTGCCACCAGCGCGCCGCCCCACAGCGCGGCCACCTCGGGCTGCGCCAGGCGGCCAGCGGGGATTGGCCGTCCCACCGTGCGCCGCATGCGCGCGTCGACGTCCCGATCCAGGTAGTGGTTCAGCGCCGCCGACCCCCCTGCGGTCAGCCAGCCTGCCAGCGCCAGCAGCAGCACTTGCTCCGGCGCGGTCGGCGGGCCTCCCGCGGCCAGCGCCGTCGTCACCGCGGTGACGACGAGCAGCACGCTCACGCCCGGCTTGAGCAGGATGAAGAGGTCGCGCGGCGCCGGCAGCGCCACCGCGCGGCGCAGGATCAGCGAATCAAGCATGGTGTCTCTCCTTGTGTCTTGTCCGGTGGTGATCGTCGGGACCGGTCGGCCAGGGTCTTGGCAGCCGCCGGCCAGCCCCGCGGGGTAGGGCGTCGGCCGGTTAGCTCACGCCCCACCCCCGGCCGAGCAGCCACCAGTTGGCCAGGTAGTACGTCGCGAAAAAGCCTAGGAAGATCAGCACGATCACGAAGGTGCCCTTCGGCTCGAATAGCCGCTCTTCTTCCTCCTCGGTGAGATGCGCCCGGGCCCCGCCGTGACCGCTGTTCCCCGCCGGCGCGAGCACCACTTCGCCAATCGGTCCGGCGCCCGAGCTGGACACTAGCACCGCCGAGGTGGGCTCGATGCGCCGCCCCAGAAAGACCGACGCGAGCACAACGCTCAGGTACATGCCCGCGCCGACCACCGCGATGAGCGCGCCAACGCCGAACACCGCCAGCGTCAGGTGCACCGTGTTAGGGATGTCAACCGGGAACCCGGCGCCGCTGAACGAGATGTCCCAGTGCCGCCGCGGTGCGCCCTGGATCCCGGTGGCGATCAGCCCCGCCGCGATCAGCAGCATGCCGAGCGAGAAGACGTACGGCTGCAGCTGAGCCCACCGCACCAGCTTCAGCTCGCGCCGGAAGATTAGCGGGATCACGTAGTACGTCAGCCCCATGAATGCCAGCGTTGTGCCCCACGCCACCGTGGCGTGGAAGTGGCCCGGCACGCGCAGCGTGTTGTGGATCACCATGTTCAGCTGCTCGGTGCCGATCGTCACGCCCGTGATGCCGCCCACCCAACCGAACCCGATCAGCGACAGCGCCAGCGCGGCGAACCCTGGCTCCTTCCACGGCGCCTTGCGCAGCCACTGGAACAGGCCGCCGTTGTACCCCTTCTTGCGCAGCGCCACCTCGAACGCCGCCGGGATGGAGAAGGCGTGGATCAGGCTGCCCAGGACTGCCAGGTACATGCCGTAGCTCGTGTTCACCACCTTGTAGAGGAAGCTGTAGCCTGGGTCGACCAGCAGGTGGTGCACCGATCCGAAGTTGATGAACAGGAAATACAGGACGAACGCGGTGCGCGAGAGCTTCTCGTTGAGCGGCTTCGCGCCCGTTGTGATCGCCGCCAGCAAGTACCACACTGCCACCATCGCGGCCAGATTCACCTGCTGCGCGGGGTGGCCGAACCCCCAGAACGTGTTCCGGTAGTAGCCCGGGTCGAGCGTCTCCATGATGCCCAGGCTCCACAGGAACGCCGGCAGGAACGCCATCGTCCCTTGGATCAGCGTGTACAGCGCCAGTCCCGCCGCCGTCAGCAGCCCGTAGACCACCAGCGGCACCGAGCCCTCGTAGCGCTTCTCGTGCCTCGCCACGATCCACGTGCTGATGAACAGGAGCACCCCGATCAGCGCCCCCACCGCGAACAGGATGTAGCTCAGGTAGAACAGCGGGCTGGCCTTGAGTGGCACGTACGCCGTGTACGCCACGTCCGCCTCTCCCATCAGCACCACCGTGTTGAGCAGCACACCGCCCGCCAGCATCAGCCCGAACTGCAGCCAGCCCAGCTTCGGCGCCACGAGGCGCGCGTTGAGCAGGACCGTGCCGCCGAAATACAGCCCCGCCATCTCGAAGAAGACGATCCAGGCCACCAGCATGTCGAAACCGTGCGCCGTCAGCACGCGGTAGAACCACTGCGCCGGCAGCAGATGGATGGCCTGCCAGCGCGTCAGCGCCAGCAGCAGCGCGTAGACGCCGCCCGTCAGCAGAAACACGACCGCGGCGACAGCGTTGGCCATGATCAGGCGCTGCGCCGCCAGGTCGACCTTCAGGCCCGTGGCGGTGCAGATGCGATGGACGAACGGGCGCTGTTCCGGTTCGTCCGCCTCGATAGTCGGTGCGCGTCTCCCGCTCCAGGGAGTGGGGGCCGCGGGGAAGTGGGGTGCTGCGGTTGCCATGCTCTCGGTGTCTCCCTAGATGGTCAGTCGATCACGATCATCTTCCCGACCATCAGGTGGTGGCCCAGGAAGCAGTACTCATTGCACACCAGTGAGAACTCACCGCTCGAGGTCGGCGTGAGGTTGATCACGTAGTCGTAGCCGGGGAGCGCCATCAGATTGAGGTTCACCGGCTGGAGCGAGAAGCCGTGTTGGAAGTCGGTGCTCGACAGGTGCAGCCGGTACGTCTCGCCCTTCTTCAACTTGAGGATCGGGTACCACTGCCACGCCTTCGCCTGGAGGTAGACATCCCCCACCGGCGGCGTGACGACCGGTATGCCCTTCTCCTCCCCCGTCTTGTACTTCTCGGCGAACTCGGTCACCAGCTTGGCGTAGTGCGCCGGCGCGACGCGGTAGCTCGTCGCCGGCACGTTCTGGCGGCCCATGAAGTACCACAGCGGCATCATGGCGGTGAGGAAGACGCACCAGACCACCGCGATCGTCACCCAGCTCTTCTCGAGCCGGCCTAGCGGTTTCCACCATACGAGGGGCGGCGCCATCATGGCGGGAGTGCTCCTTCCTTCTTAGTTGAGGACCGGGTTCCGCACCAGGTCCATCAGGCCCCACGCGTTGTAGACCACCAGGCTCAGCACCAGCGACAGGAAGATCCACAGGAACAGGTCGTCGTAGATCACCTGCCCCAACGGGATGCGCCGCCGCTTGGGCGCGCCGTCTGTCTGGGTCGCGGTCGTCGTCACGTCGCTCACGTCGTTGCTCCTCGTCTCTCTGGGTTGCTCGGTCTCAGCCGACCGTGAGCGTGCCCTTCATGCCCGCTTCCTTGTGCCCCTGCACCGTGCAGCCGAAGCTGAACTTCCCACCCTTCGTGATCTTGTAGGTGGCCGTGCCGGTCTCTTTCGGCTTCACGAGCAGCTTCGGCCCGCTGAGGCCGTCGATGATGAAGTCGTGCTCCACCTGGCCCTTGTTCTCGAGCTTGATCGTCAGCTCTCCCAGGCCAGACACCTTGATTTGCGCGGGTGAGTAAGCGAAGTCGGTCGCCACGAGTGACACCGTCTCGTTCACACCCGTGGGCAGCGCCGCGCTCGAATCGCCGCCCGCCGTTCCCGTTGCGCCGCACGCTGTCGCCGTCAAGGCGGCCGCGCCAAGCGCCCCCGCCAATCCCAGCCGCCTGGTCATCCTTTTCACGCGCTCGTTCCTTTCGTTTCGTTCGTCGCAGTCGATCGCCCGGCGCACGATGACAACCATGTGCAGACTAGTCGAGGTTGCCGCGCCATGGCGACACAGTAGAGCCGCAGCCGCCGTCTGAAAATCGGGGAAAACCCCGATGCGCCTGAGGTAAACGTTGACCCGCCGGCGCCAACGTTGGTCCCGCGCTGCGGTGAATCCGGGAAAAACCCCGATGCCCGCGCCGGGTGAGCGTCCTATTGTCTGAGTACCCGGATCACGGTGCTCAACGTAGTAGGAACCACCCCATGCGCCTCACGCTGACCAAACAGGCCGAGTACGCCCTGCGCATCCTCGTGTGGATGGCCGGCAGCGAGGCTCGGCAGCGATCGGACAGCCGCGTTCCCACGCGGCACAAGGCGGCCGAGATCGCCGCCGCCACCGACGTACCGCCGGTCTTCGCCACGCGTGTGCTCGCGCTGCTCCAACGCCACGGCCTCCTGATCGCCCGCGCGGGGCAGCAGGGCGGTTACGTGCTCGGGCGGCGGGCCGACGACGTCTCGCTGCTCGAGGTCATCGAGGCGATCGAGGGTCCCCTCGTCACGCGCGAGTGCGTGCTACGCGACAGCCTGTGCGGCGCCGATGGCTACTGCTTGCTGCACGACGCCTGGAGTACCGCCCGTGACGCCTTGTGCGCGGTCCTCGCTCGCACCACCCTGACCAGTACGCTCGACCAGCCCGACGGCTTCCAGAAGCACCTCGCCGCTCTCGCCGCCATCCGTGCGCGAGGCGCCCCGCAGACCGAAGTGACCGGCGCCATGCGCGCCCCAGCTGCCAACTAACGCACCGTAGCCAACTAAGGAGAGATGCCATGACTGCCACTGTCGAACGCCCACCCGATGCGCCCCAGGCGCGCCCAGCGCCGCCCAACGACGTGCCGTGGCCGTCGCGCGCGCCGGAGGAGAACCCCGCGACGATCACCTCCACCGTCGCAGGCATTTTCGCCGCGTTCGGCCTGATCGCGGTCCTGCTGCTCGGCCTCATGCTCGGCGGTCGGTTCAAGATGCCTGCGCCCGGTGCGCGCAGTGAGGCCGGCGGCAACGCTGCGCTATCGCTCGACGTCACCGCGACCGAGTTCAAGTTCGCCCCGGCCCAGCTCACGATGGGCGGTCCGGGTCAGCTGACGATCAACCTCATGAACCACGGCGCGGTCGAGCACGATCTCACTATCGACGGCGTCAAGGGAAAGGCCTACGCCAAAGCCGGCGGCAGCGCCAAGAACGTGTTTCAGATCGCCAAGGCCGGGACATACGAGTTCTTCTGCTCCATCCCCGGCCACAAAGAGGCCGGCATGAAGGGCACGCTCGTCGTTGGTGGCGCCGCCGCTTCGGCCGGTGCGGTCCAGCCCGCCGCGGGCGCCCCCGCCGCGGCCGCCGCGCCCCAGGTCGCCCCTGCGGTCGCGGGCGTGAAGCCGCTGCCGCTGCCTGAGGTGGCCCCGCCCGTCAACCGCACCGCGCCCACCCTCGTCAAGTACGAGATCGAGACCAAGGAAGTCACGGCCCAGCTGGCGGACGGCACGACCTACAACTACTGGACGTTCAACGGCACCGTTCCCGGACCCATGCTCCGCGTGCGGGTGGGTGACGACGTGGAGATCACGCTCAAGAACCCCGCCGACAGCAAGCTGACTCACAGCATCGACCTGCACGCGGTGACCGGCCCTGGCGGCGGCGCCAAGGTCACCCAGGTCCCCGCCGGTGGGAGTGCCACCTTCCGGTTCAAGGCGCTCAACCCGGGCGTCTACGTCTACCACTGCGCCACTCCCATGGTCGCCCACCACATCGCCTCCGGCATGTACGGCCTGATCGTCGTCGAGCCCGAGGGCGGCTTCACCAAGGTCGATCGCGAGTACTACGTCATGCAGGGCGACTTCTATCTCTCCGGCGACCGCGGCCAGGCGGGCCACCACGAGATCGGCATGGCCGACATGATGAACGAGAACCCGGACTACGTCCTCTTCAACGGCAGCGTCGGTGCCCTCACGGGCCAGAATGCCCTCAAGGCGACCGTCGGCGAGACCGTGCGCTTCTTCTTCGGGGTGGGCGGTCCCAACCTCACCTCCAGCTTCCACGTGATCGGCGAGATCTTCGACCGCGTGTATCCGGAGGGGGCGACCCAGGCGATGACCAACGTGCAGACGACCCTGGTCCCCACCGGCGGCGCGGCGATCGCCGAGTTCAAGGTCGAGGTGCCGGGCGACTACATCGTCGTCGACCACTCACTCACCCGCCTGGAGAAGGGCGCCGCGGCGATCCTCACGGTCTCCGGTCCGGAGAACCCGGCGGTCTTCCAGCCCATCACCACCGGCAATGGTGGGTCTGGCGGGCACTAAGCTCTAGTCCGACCCATGGCAGCCATCTCGCAACTGCCGGTCATTCAGCAGGTGGGCGCAGCGCCGGGCACCGGCGCTGCGCCCAGCCACGTCCAGCCCGGTGAGGACCGGCCCGACTGGGGTGCCGCACGCTGCCTCATCGCCGCCACGGCGACGGCTGGCCTCGTCGGCGTTCCCCTCGGCCTGCACCTCGCCTACTGGATGCTCAGCGGCCGGATGGCCGAGGTGCCCTGGGTGGCCTGGGTGCAAGCCCATGGGCAGCTCCAGATCTTCGGCTGGCTCGGCCTCTCCATCCTCGGCGTGACGTTCCACGCCATGGCGCATCTGTTTGGGACCGCCGAGGCATCGAACCGCCTCGCCTGGTCGGTCCTGATCCTCCAGCTGTCCGGGGTGGCCCTTCGTTTCTTCGCCCCCATCGTGGTGCGCGGTGACGCCGCGCTCCGGCCCTGGAACGCGGGCGCCTGGCTCTTGCTCGCCTCGGCGCTCGCCCTGCTCGCCGCCTTCGCCATCACGCTTGAAGCGCACGTCCGTACGCTCCCGCGGCGCGGCGGGGGTGGCCGTGCGCCGGCCGTGCTGCCGCGCTACCTCCTCTCTGGGCTGGTGCTCTGGCTCGTCGCGCTGCTCGTCAATCTCGACGGCGCCGTCGACGCGCTGCGCTTTGGCTCCCCGTCCGCGGGCGCCATCTCTCCCGACCGAGACGCGCTCGTCGTCATCGCGGCCGGCGGCGGCATGGCGCTCATCGCGCTCGGCATGTCGCTCCGCGTCGTCGTCGGCTGGCTCGACCTGCCGCCACCAGACCTCCGCCGGGCGAGCCGCGCGTGGCTGCCCCTCCTCATCGGCACCGTGCTACGCGTGGCCAGTGCCGCCACCGGCGACCCGCCCACACTCCAGGCGCTCGCCGCCGTGGTGTGGGCGGCCGGCGTCCTGTTCTACCTCCCAGCGCTGCGAGGTCTCTGGTCGGCCGGCGCCGTCACGGTTGGGGGTGGACGGCGTGGCGAAGCCGATCCGCCATTGGCGTGGTTCGTGCGCACCGCCTACGCCGGGCTTCTCGCCGCGGCCCTCCTCGCCGCGGCCGAGGTGTGGGCGGTCTTGGTTGGCGATATCGGCCCGCTTAGCCCCCACGCTCTCGCCGACGGCGGACGACACGCGCTGCTCTTCGGCTATCTGGGCGTGCTCACCGCCGGACTCAGCGGCCGGCTCCCCACGGCGTTTCTTGATCTCGGAGACCGGGGTGTCGCCGCTACCCGCCTCGCCTACCGAGTTACGTGGCTGCTCATCCTTCCCGCCGCCGTGCTGCGCGTCGCCGGCCCGTTGGCCGGGGACATCCGCGCCCCACTCATCGCCGTTGCCGGCGTCCTCGGTACCGCGGCGTTTTGCAGCCTGTTGTGGGCGCTCGTCACACTCGCCCGCCAGCGCGCCGCGCTCGCGCGAGCGCGGCGTCTGTCGGGCGCGGCGGCGTAGGGCCCGCGCTCCGGGAGCAGACTCCTCAGACCGCGGCCGGATTTGATGAGGCAGTCGTAGCGCCCCGCGTCGCCACGTCGGCGCGGGGCGCGCCCGGCACGCCGAGTAGTGGGAGCAACACGCGATCCAGGCCAAGCCAGCCCGCCGCGCGCCAGCCCCACACGAGCAGGATCTCGAGCAGCAGCAAGAGCGGGTTGCTGGAGAGTGAGCCCGCGAAGATGAACGACGTGTTCATCAAGATGCCGCCCAGCGCCGCGAAGCCGGTCAGCGTGCCGAACAGCAGGCCCAGACCAACCGCCAGCTCGCCGAAGACGATCAGTTTGCTGAACCACGTGTGCGCCTGGCTTTCGATCATGAATTGCAGGAAGTTGCGGAAGAACTCGTAGGGCGCCGGGGCCACACCGGCTTGGTTGGGCGTAACCGCGCGCGTCCAGTTCCCCAGGATCGACTCGCCCGTCACCATCCACTTCGGATCGCCGAACTTGTGCCACCCGGCGTTCAACCAGGTGTACGCCAGGAAGAGCCGGATCCCGAGCCACAGCGGCGCGGCGAGTTGGGAGCGGCTCAGGAAGCGCGCGAACGTCGGCTCGCGGGCCGGCACCTCGTCGGCTGACACTCCATCCTGGCCGGGGGTGTAGTAGCGGTATTGCCATGCGGCGGCGGCTACCAGTACGACGAGGCCCACCAGGAAGTACAGCAGCACGCTGCCCCCCGAGAGCTTGTTGCTGCCGAAGGTCTGCTGCAGCATCCAGGCACCGAACGCGCCGGCGAGTGTGACGGCGACCGAGCGTATCGTGTTCGTCATCCGTTCCTCTATGCCTCCCTTCTTGCCTTCGCGGCGCGCGCAAGCGACCACCTGCGCGAGTGCCGCTCGGGCTGTGGCCAGAGACTGCAACTTCGCTGCCGCCGTGAGCGCGCTCCCGCGCCGTCGTGCGCCGTCGTGCGCCGCGCCCGGACCGCTCTTTAGGGGTCTCGGCGGGGCGCGGTGCTTGGCGACGGTCCGCGCGGATGTGCCAGTGCCACTCGCAGAGACCACCACAGTGCCCCGAGGGACACGGTTCCCGCCAGCCCCGCCAGCGCCAGCAGCCCTGACACCAGCCGCCCGGCGTCCAGCGCGACGCCCGCGCCGCTAGCGAGCCAGATCGTCAGCGGCGGTGCAACGCGCAGGAGCGCCGCTGCCTGGGCCGACCAGAATGCCACGCGCAC
>DASTZM010000447.1:0-2674 GCA_035764305.1 Chloroflexota bacterium
CCCGCACCGGCGGCGCCAACGGCGCACAAGGACGTCACGCTCGAGTGGCTCGCCGGCGCGAACGCGGCGGAGGAGTTGATCTACAGGAAGATCGCCACCAGCTTCGAGGCCGCGTCCGCTCCCACCAAGGTTGCCTTCATCAACGGCAACGCGTCCGATGGAGGCTGGCAGGTCAAGCTCGAGACCACGGCCGCTGCGGGCACACCGCCCGACGTCGCCTGGCACGGTCCAGAGTGGTTCCCCGGCGTTGTCAGCAAGGGTATCTACAAGCCGATCGATGCGTACGTCGCCAAGCAACCAAAATCCGACGTCGCCGACTTCTTTCCGCGTGTCATGGAACAGTATCAGTGGGAGGGAAAGCAGTACGGCGTTCCCGCCAGCATCACCGTCATGACCATCTTCTACAGCAAAGACCTCTTCGATCGCGAGGGCATCGCCTACCCTGACTCGTCGTGGACCTTTGAAGGCAAGTACCTCGACGCTGCCAAGCGCCTGACCAAGCGCGAGGGGGATCGCGTGACACAGTACGGCGTTGGCAATCCGCATCGTGATTGGGTGTGGCCCTGGGCGGGCGGCGCGGACTACCTCGACAAGACCGGTAAGAAGGTAACGCTCAGTGCCGATGGCGAGGCCGCGCGCTGGTTCCAGTTCGCTGCCGACCTCCGCACGAAGCACCGGGTCGCCCCGACCGTGGCCGAGCAGGCGGCGATGCAGGGCGGCACGCGCAACTTCTTCCTCACCGGTCAGGTCGCAATGGAGATCGAGGGCAACTGGACCCTTTCCGATCGCAAGGGCATCAAGAACTTCACCTGGGACGTGGCGCCGGTCCCCACCGGCAGTAAGGCTCGGCCTACCCCATTCTTCTCCACCGCGGACATGGTCTGCTTGGGCTCGAAGAACCCGGACGGCGCCTTCTCACTCTGCTCGTTCATAGGAAATCCCGACTCCGAGAAGGTTCTGGCCGCAGAGTTCGGCCGCGTTCCGGCCCGCAAGTCGCTCTGGACCTACTTCACCACACTCGACAACGGCCTCCAGCCAAAGAACCGCAAGGTGATCGTGGATGCGCTCGACTACGCCGCCTCCGCGCCGCGCTTCCGTGACTTCCGCGAGTTCGATTCGAACATCCTGGCCCCCGTCATGAAGCGCCTCAATCAGGGCGAGATCACGGCACAGCAGATGATTGCCGAGATGATGCCCAAGCTGGAAGCGCTTGTGAAGTAGGAGGAACGCCATGGGACTCGTGAAACGCCTCGAGCACGCTGGCCTGACCGTCACCGATTTGGAGAGGTCGGTCGAGTGGTACCGAACGATGTTTGGCTGTCAGATCGTCGAGGAGCTGCATTGGCCCGAAAACGGTAACCGCGCGGTCTACCTTTCCTTGGGCGACGAGGGGTCGCTCCTCGAGCTGTTTCACCGCTCAGGCACGCGCAAGCCCTATGACCCGGATCGGGAGATGGCGCGCTATGAGCACATCTGCGTCCACGTCGACGACGTCGACGCGGCCTACGCCGAGCTTGTAGCGAAGGGCGCGCGCGTCGCTACCGCGCCCAAGCCGGCCAAGCGCCACGCCCGGCTGTGCGTCGTGATTGACCCCGATGGGTTCCGCATCGAGCTCCTTCAGCCGCTGAGCCCCGAAGCGCACGCCCGTATGGTCCGCGAGACCGCCCAGTCCGCCGGCGCGCGCTGATCGGCTGGTCGTCAGCCCGCCGCCTACGGCAAGCCCCTCACTGACGGCCGTCGCACGCGCGACGGGGCCCGCTCGTCGACGCTCGGATCGTGAACTGAGGCTCGAGCGTCGTGGTGCCGCTCGCGTGACCGGTCCTCGGTCGCCGCGCGCCATCGCTGGCGCGCTCAGCCAGCCGCTCCAGCAGCTGCGCCACGGCCACCGCTCCGATCTCGCGCAGCGGCTGGGTTACCGCCGTCAGTTCGGGTGTCGTCAACGTCGTCATGGGGGTGCCGTCGAGCGCGACGATTGATAGGTCGCGGGGCACATCAATCCCCGCTGCCTGCGCCGCCTTGAGCACCCGTACCGCCACGCCGTCGCTTGCCAGCACCGCTGTGACGCCCGGCGGACGGGAAAGCAGGTTCTCCAACATACCGGCCAGCGCCGTCACACCGCTTTCGCCCACTGCCAGCGCACGCGGCGCCGGCCACTCGTGTGCCGCCGCGTATGCGTCCACGGCCGCCGCCCGCATTTGCGCCGCCGGCATGGGGCGCGCCGGGTCCGGCAGGGCCATCGCCACCGATCGATGTCCCAGCTCTCGAAGGTGCTCCAGCGCCAGCGCCATCGCCCGCTCGTGATCCAGTGCTACGCCCGACGCGTGGTCCAGCGCTTGGCGCGCGACGAGCACCGTTGGGGCTCCAAGCCGCAGCGCAGCCCGAACCGCCGGCTCGTCGTCGGGGAGCTCGCCTAACACCAGGAGGCCATCTGCCCGGCCGTGCGCGAGAAGCGTCACGATCTCTTTCTCTTCCGCCTCGTCGCTGCGAACGTCGCCCAGCAGGAGGTGATAGCCCGCCGCGCGACACGCGCCCTCGATCCCCTCGAGGATCGCCGCGAAGAATGGGTGACTCAGCTGCCGCACCGCCACTCCGATGGTGTGCGTCCTGCCGGTTCGGAGCGCCTGCGCCGCCGCGTTTGGCCGGTAGCCCAGTCGCTCCGCCGTTCGCCGCACCC
>DASTZM010000448.1:0-3727 GCA_035764305.1 Chloroflexota bacterium
AGCGCCCTCCAGGGATGCGCACCGCCCACATGCGCCAGCGCCACCGCGCCGGCCACCGCGCCCACGTCGCGCCGCCTCACCGCAGGCGTCCCCCCGTAGACCACACCACCGCCCCCGCGCACACCGCCAGCCCCCCCGCGACGAAGCCCCACAGGAACGGCGCGGTGCCCCCGCGCGTCACGCGGGGCAGCGCGATCGTCTCGTCCTCCTCCTGGTCGAAGTCCCGGTCGAACACCCCCACCAGGCTCCCCACCACCTGCGGATCGTCGAGCAGGACCCCCACCTCGCGCCGCGTGTCCAGGCTCTGCCGCGTGAGATTCTGGCTACCCAGAAGGGCACGCGCCTCGTCGGCGATCGCCAGCTTGGCGTGCACCTCTGGCCCGCGCAGCAGGCGCACGCGGATTTCGGGCGACCGCGCGCGCAGCGCCGCCGCCGCCTTGCGCGCCGCCTGGTCATCGCTCATCACGACGCGCACGTCCACCCCCGCCGCGCTGCGCCGCGCGATCAGGTCCATCGTCGCCGGGTCGTCGATCTGATCCTGCTGGAGGTAGAGGCTGAACCGCGCGCCCGAGATGAGCGCCGCCACCTCCGACCGGCCGTTGTTGGGGCTGATTACCAGGTGTGAGCGCGGATCGACGCTCCCACCCGGCAGCGGCAGGCGCAGCGCCGTCGCCGCGCCCAGCCAGTCCTGCTCGAAGGTGCGCGCCAGCGCCGCCACCGTGTTCGCGTTGGCGACGATCACGGCATAGTCCCGCCGCACCGCCCAGTCGTCGACGAAGTTGGCCGTGCCGATCCACGCCCGCGCGCCGTCGACGGCCAGCGCCTTCGCGTGCGTCTTGCTGAACGGCCTGCCCGCCGGCTTGACGGCCACTCCCGCCCGGCGCAGGCGCGTCATCGTGTCGCGCGCCGCCGCCAGTCGCCCTGTGGGGTTGGGCTCGACGATGGCGCGTACGCGCACGCCCCGCTTCGCGGCGTCGGTCAGGCGATGCTCGATCGCCTCGCTGCCCAGATCGAAGACGTAGACGTCCAGCGTGCGCGCCGCGCCGTCGATCAGCTGCAGCAGCGGATCCAGGCCGTCGTCCGGGAAGACCACCAGGCGCGTCCCGGCGGACGCTGCGAAACCGGACGCGGCCTCGCCTCCTACAGGCGCCTGCCCCGCGCGGGCGCACCCGGCGAGCGACAGCGCCACGAGCGCCACCAGCGCCGTGAGCAGCCGCGCACCGATCGCTCCAGGGCTGGGACGCCGGACCACGGCGCCGCATCATAGCCCGCTGCGCCGCTGGACGCACACGTCCGCCTCCTCAGAGCCGCCCGTCTCCGGCCCTGTACGGTAGAACAGTCGCCGCCTGGATGCCGAAGGGTCGCGCCCGCGCGCTCGCCGCCGCCTGCGCGCTGGTCGCCCTCGCGTCCGCCATCAGCCCTGCCCGGGCCGGGCCGCTCGGCCAGACTGCGCCGGCCTGCACCTTCACCCTCGGCTTCGCCGCGCTGCGCGCGCAGATCGGCCCCGCCACCACCGGTGACTGCGTCGAGAACGAGCGCCATAGCACGGTCAGCGGCGACGCCGCGCAGCGCACCACGCGCGGCCTCCTCGTCTGGCGCAAGGCCGACAATTGGACCGCCTTCACCGACGGCTTCCGCACGTGGGTGGGGGGTCCCGCGGGCCTTGAGATCCGTCTCAACACGGAGCGCTTCGCGTGGGAGGCCGACGCCGCGGCCTTCCCGCGACCCGCTCCGCCGCCCGGCGCCGCCGTGCTCCTCGCCGCGGGCGACGTCGCCGCCTGCCAGCCCGAGCGCCTGGCCAACGCCGAAGCCACAGCGCGCCTCCTGGACATGCTCGACGGCACCATCGCGGTGCTCGGCGACAGCGCCTACGAGAGCGGCACCGAGGACGAGCTGACTCGCTGCTACGGTCCTACGTGGGGGCGCCACCTGGCACGCACGCGCCCCGCGGCGGGGAACCACGAGTACCTCACGCCCGGCGCCGCGCCCTACTTCCGCTACTTCGGCGCCGCCGCCGGCGACCCATCTCGCGGCTACTACGACTACCGCCTGGGCACGTGGCACATCCTGGCACTGAACAGCAACTGCGAGCAGGTGGGCGGCTGCGGCGCCGGCTCACCGCAGGAGCGTTGGCTGCGCGCCACGCTGGCCACCGACCCTGCCCTCTGCACGCTGGCCTACATGCACCACGCCCGCTTCAGCTCGGGCTCGGAGCACGGCAACCAGGTCGCGCTCGAGCCGCTCTGGCAGGCGCTCTACGACGCCGGCGCCGACCTGGTGCTCGCCGCGCACGACCACCACTACGAGCGCTTTGCGCCGAAAGGCCCCGACGGCCGGCTCGACCCGCTGCGCGGCCTGCGCTCCTTCGTGGTCGGTACGGGCGGCAACGACACGCGCGGCACCGGCGCCATCGAGGCCGGCAGCGAAGTGCGCCAGGGCGGCGTGCACGGCGTGCTCCGGCTGACCCTCGACCCCGGCGCCTACACCTGGGAATTCGTACCGGAGCCGGGTCGCTCCTTCCGTGACACCGGCAGCGACCGCTGCCACTAGCCGGCGAGGTCGCCGGTCGCAGTTACGCCCAGCTCAGCGCCAGCGTCACCACCAGCACTACCACGCTCGCCACCAGCCCCGCGATGAACGTGCGGTAGCAGTACCCCAGGTAGCGGTACTTGCGCCCGTTGAGCACGCGCCCCAGCGAGTACAGGTCCTCGATCAGCGCCTGGTTGGCCAGGTCGCGGTCGCCCAGTACGCGCTTCATCTCGGTCTCGTACGCGTCGTACGGGAGCCGCGCGAAGTCGCTGAACAGCAGCAGATTGAAGCGCGGGTCGGACGCGTCGACCTTGTCGTTGCGCGGCAGGCTGGGGATCGTCGCCAGAACGGCGAAGCCCGCGGCGACGAGCGACGAGATCAACAGCGTGACCGCCGCGTACTGCAGCTGCGGGTCGAACACCTGGGTGGCGCTGACGCCGATCACGCCCACCGAGATGGTGAGCATGATCTGCGCCTTGCTGTCCGCCATCGAGGAGAGCTGCTGGTGCTTCTGGTGCGCGATGCGCAGCACCGTGTCCGCCGCGCGGTCGGCGCGCCCTGCCTTCTTGGCGCCCTTCGCCTCGCGCGACTCCTTGGGCTCTTTCTGCCCCTTGGAGACCTTCCCCTCGGGCCTGCCGTTTGCCCAGACCGACATGGGGTGTGTCTAGCGCCGCTCCGCGTCCACCAGGCGCTGGCTGATCGTGTCCAGCAGCCGGATGGCGATCTCCGGGCTCTTGCGCAGCTCGTCCAGGAAGTCGAACTGGTGCAGCGCCAGACATTCGGTCGGCTCGACCGCACTGATCGTCGCCGAGCGCGGCCGGTTATTGAACAGCGCCATCTCGCCGAACGAGCCGCCGGGGCCGATCGTGCGGATCTCCCTGTGCGTGCCGTCCGCTGCCTTCTGCGTCACGCGCACCTTCCCACTGCGGATCACGAACAGCGCCACCCCGCTGCTCCCCTGCTCGACGATGATCTGACCGGGCTCGTAGACGCGCGGCCGCGCCAGCTTCTCCAGGCGCGCCAGCTCGCGCTCGCTGATCCCGCGGAACAGGTCGATCTTCCCCAGGACCGCGCCCGTCCCGATGGCACCGTCTGTCGCCGTCGCGCTGTTGGACATTGGTGTACCCCTCTTGACCCTTCTGAAAGCGCGCCTATAATACGCGCCACCTCCCGATGGCGCACCCTCCTGCAGCGGTTG
>DASTZM010000449.1:0-6132 GCA_035764305.1 Chloroflexota bacterium
GCCCACGCCCCAGCCCGACGCGCGCCTCACGTTCGCTTCCTTCATCGCCAGCCCGGGCGCCCAGCTCGCGCTGACCGCCGCCCGCGCGGTAGCCGAGAATCCCGTCCTCGCCTACAACCCGCTCTTTATCTACGGCGCGGCAGGGTTGGGCAAGACGCACCTGCTGCACGCCGTCGGCAACGGCGCCCTCGCGCGCCGGCCAGAGCTGCGCGTCGCCTACCTCCGCGCCGCGGCGCTCGCCGACGAGCTCGGCGACGAAGCCGATCGGGCCACACTCGCCGCGCGCCTCGCGCGCTACAGCTCGCTCGACGTGCTGCTGCTCGACGACGCCCACGCGTTGGTCGGCCGTCCCGCCCAGAAGCACGTGCTCCTGTTGCTCGAGACGCTTGTCGCGGGCGGGAAGCAGGTCGTGTGTGCCGCCGGCGCCGCGCCGCGCGCCATTCCCGGCCTCGACGACCGCATGCGCGCCTTCCTCCAGTCGGGCCTCGTTGCCGACCTCGGCGCCCCCGACGACGAGGTGCGCCTCGCCATACTCCGCGCCAAGGCCCAGCTGCGCGCGGGCACTGCTGACCGCCCCGCGCGCCGTCGTGCGACTCCTCAGCACGTCCTCGATGCTGTCTTCTCGGTCTTCGGCGTCCCCGTCGACGACCTGCTCGCACCGCGGCGCGACAAGCACGTCGTCACCGCTCGTCAGGTGGCGATGCATCTCATGCGCGAGGAGACAGGCGCCAGCCTGGCCGAGATCGGCGCCGCGCTCGGCGGCCGGGACCACTCCACCGTCCTGCACGGCTGTGACAAAGTCGCCCGCGCGCTCGAGGTTGACGGAACGCTGCGCGAGCACGTCGCCACCGCTCGTGACGTGCTCCGCGCGTCCGTCGGCGGTGGGTCGGCTGCGGCCGCGCACCTAGACTCAGCCTGAGGCCGCCCGAGTCCACCCCACACGCTACATGCAGCGCCAATCGGACACCCAAACACTAGCTGTGTTCGCCATCTCGACAGATAGGTAGAGTCGACCATGACCACCCTGGAACAAGAAGCCCCCGCGCGCTCGGTGGGGAGCAAGAAAGGCGGCGCCATGCGCATCACGTGCCAGCAGGAACACCTCAGCCGCGGACTCGCCATCGTGGGACGCGCGGTGGGGGGGCGCACCACACTCCCCGTGCTGAACAACGTTCTGCTGGCCAGCGATGGCGACCGCCTGCGCCTCGCCGCCACCAATCTCGAGCTAGGCATCACCACGTGGGTCCCCGGTCGCGTCGAGGGGGAGGGGCAGCTCACCGTTCCCGCCCGCCTGCTCGCCGACTTCGTCAACTCGCTCCCGGCGGGGCAGCAGGTCACGTTGGAGGGAAACACGCGCACCCACAGCTTGCACGTCACCAGCGGCCGCTACACCGCCAACGTGAAGGGCATCGACGCCGACGAGTTCCCCCCCATACCCGCGGCCGAAGACCGGCCGACCATCAAGCTCGGCGCCGGCCTGCTCAAGGAGATGATCGGTCAGGTCGCCTTCAGCGCCGCCAAGGACGAGTCACGTCCCGTCCTCGCCGGCGTGAACTTGAAGGTCGACGAGTCGCGCCTCGCCATGTCGGCCGCCGACGGCTTCCGCCTGGCGCTGCGCGACCACGAGCTCGATCACGCCATGCCGGAAAAGCTCGACCTGATCGTGCCCGCCCGCGCCCTGACCGAGCTTGGCCGCCTCCTCGGCGACAACGAGGAGGACGTCGAGGTGACCGTCACCTCCAACCGCAGCCAGATCCTCTTCAAAGTCCGCGGCGAAGGCGGCGACGTCAACCTCGTCAGCCGCCTCCTCGAAGGACAGTTCCCTGATCTCGAGCGCGTCATCCCCAAGACCGCCACCACCAAGGTCGTCGTGAAGCGCGACGAGTTCAAGACCGCCATCCGCATCGCCGCCCTTTTCGCCCGCGACGCCGCCAACGTCGTCCGCCTCGAGCTAAAGCCGTCCGCCGAGGGCGGCCTCGCCCCGGGCAGCATCGAGATCTCCGCCAACGCCGCCGAAGTCGGCGACAACCACGGCCAGCTCGACGCCACCGTCGAAGGCGAGGAGACCTACATCTCCTTTAGCTCAGAGTTCCTCTCCGACGTCCTCGACGTCCTCCCCTCCGACGACGTCGCCATCGAGCTCACCGGTCCCCTCTCCCCCGCCCTCATCCGCGGCCTAGGCCTCGCCGACTACCGACACGTCATCATGCCCATGCACACCGTGCGCTAACAGGCGTCTAGCCCCGGGTGCACCGATGTCCGAGCAGTGCGCCCGCCGCGGCCGCGCACCTAACCTGAGGTCACATTCAGCTAACGGACTAGAAACCGAAAAGCCCCGACGCCCACGTGGGACGCCGGAGCTCTTGGGCGCAGAACGAATGGGGTCCGCCCTGCGTCGAGAGTCAACGGCGATTGACCGCGCAGAGTTGCGCGAGCGACTTGCGCCGCGGCGGGGAAGTGAAGGGAGGAGGCGCAATGCGCTTGAGACACGATCAACAATCGCCCCCGCGCGCTCGCTCGGGGTTCGGGGTGCGCCGATGAGTGGTCGGTTGCCGCGGATCCGAGCCCGGGAACTGCTCCGGGCACTGCACCAGGATGGATGGTTCGAGCATCACCGCTCGGGCGCGCACGTGCTCCTTCGCCATCCCTCCAAACCTGGTCGAGTTACTGTTTCGATCCATTCAGGCACAATCATCAAGCTGAAGACGCTCGCATCCATCCTCGATCAGGCGGGGCTCGACGCCGATCGACTCCGTGACCTTCTCTGAAGTTGGGTAGTCTGTGGCCGTAGAGACCGAATACAGCTTCACGATCATCCTGGAGCCGGATGACGAGGACGGTGGCTACACCGTCACCGTCCCCGCTCTGCCCGGGTGCGTCACCCAGGGAGAGTCACTTGAGGAAGCGATCGCGATGGCCAAGGACGCAATCCAGGTCTACGTCGAGTCGCTCATCAAGGACGGTCTGCCCGTTCCGACGGAGCGGGAACGGCCGCAGGCGATCACGATCAAGGTCGCCGCGTAGGTTCGCTAGAACGCGAAACGCTGCGGCGCTCACTGCCGCTCGGGCCGCCCAATGCCCGCTCAGCTCGGAGAGCCCGACGGCAATCTACGCAGCTGCCTTGGGCTCGACTGCGTCCGTGGGGTCGTCTCTGATTGGTGTGGGCGCTGCGGCGGGTCTGTCCGTAACAGGTGCGGCCTCGCGTGGCTCTCCGGTAATGCGCTCCCGCACGGTCTCGGCGAGGCCGGAGATTTCGCTGCGCAGGCTGGCAAGGTTGTCCTTGACCTGCTCGCGGCCGGCAACCTGAGGGGCGTCTTCCGCCGGCACGATGAACGTCATGAGCGCGTACGCGATGAGCAGCGTCCCGCCAATCGGCGGGATGAGCCCGGCCACGACGAAGGCGACACGCACGACGGTCGGGTCGATGTTGAAGTACTCGCCGAGGCCGGCGCAGACGCCGAACAGCAGACGCCCGCTCGCGGCGCGTCGCAGCACGCGGCGCTCAGGGGTAGGAGTTGGGGTCGGGGTCGGGGTTGGCTGATCCATGTGATTGTCCTTTCCTGCGTGTCTACACCGTGGGAGGCTCGGACATTACGGCGCCCCAACCTGGCGGCGGTCCATCTCTCGCCCGGCGACGCCCGTGGCGGCGCACAGCAGGAGGGTGAGACCGATCAGCACCAGAAGCTGCGCCAGCGCGAGGAGTCGCCTCCGGACCTCCCACGCTCCATCCTCGCGCCGTAGAAAGCGCGCCGCATCGGGGTTTTGCCCGATGCGGCTGAAGAAACGGCTATGCCGCGCGGCCCAGAAACTCGAGCACGAGCCGCGCCACGTCCGCCCCGTGTGACGCGTGCAGCGCGTGTGGCGCGCCATCGATCTTGACGCGCGCGCCGTGCGGTAGCCGCTGCACGAACTCCGCGGCGGCGATGTCGCCGACCACGCCGCCCTTCGCCGGATCGGCCTGCACCACCAGCACCGGCGCACCGATTGACGGTGCCGCCTCCCACGCCCACTCGGCGCCGCGCTCACTGTTCAGATACCACTCGAACACCCCGTCCGCCGCCTGCCGGAAGATTGGCGCCAGCGCCGGCACGCCCAGGTAGCGCTCCAGTTCGCCCGGCGGCGCCCTCCGTAGCCGGTACACCTCGCCGACGTCCGGGTTATCGATCGACGCGTCGACTGGTGGATCGAGCAGCACCACCCGGCTCACCGTGCCGGCATGGAACGCTGCCAGCGCCAGCGCCACCAGCGCACCCAGTGAGTGGCCCACCACCGGCACCGGACCTGCCCCGAGCGACCCGATCAGCGCTGCGATATCCCGCGCGTAGTCCTGCGGCTCGTACCCGCTCGCCGGCTTGTCCGACTCCCCGTGGCCCCGCATGTCCGGCGCCACACACTGCCACGGTGGACTCAGCCGCCGCCCGAACGCCTGCCACACCGCCCCACCCGCCCCCAGTCCATGCAGCAGCACCAGCGGCTTCCCCGCCGCCGTCTGCCGGCGGACGCACAGCCGGACCTCACCCGCCGGAACAAGCGACGTCTCCCAGCTGGGGGTCAAGACTCCAGATTCAGCCAGCGCACCTGCTTCGGCGTGAGTCTCAGCTCCGCCGCGTCCAGACTGCTGTCCAGCTCCTCGATCGACTTCGGCCCGATCAGCGCGAAGACGTTCAGGTCGGGCTGGTTCATCACCCACGCCAGCGCAATCTGGATCGTCGAGTAGCCCAGCTCCTTCCCCAGCTGCTCCGCCCGCCGGTACCGCTCCCAGTTCGCATCCTTGTAGTAGACGCGCACCATGTCCGCGTTGTCCGGTTTCTCAGGCGTGAAGCGCCCGGTGAAAAACCCGCCCGCCTGCGATGACCACGACAGCACCGGCATCTTCGCCCGCCGGTACCACGCCTGCGCCTCCCGGTCACCCGCGATCGAGATGCAGTCCGGCCACATCGGCTCTTTGGGCACCGCCAGCGCCAGGTTCGGGCTGCTCGCCGCGAACGGCTTCAGGTCGTTCCGCCGCGCGTACGCGCTCGCCTCACGCAGCCGCTCGTGCGACCAGTTCGAGCCGCCAAACGCCTTGATCCGCCCCCGCGCCAGGTGGTGATTCAAAGTCTTGACGATCGGCCCCACCGGCACGTCGGGGTTGTCGCGATGCAGCACGTACAGGTCGACGCTCCGCACGCCCAGCCGCTCCAGGCTCTGCCCTAGGTCAAGCGAGATCTCGTCCGGCGAGACCCGTTTGCCGATCTTGTCGTGGTGCGCCCCCTTCGTGAGCAGCAGGATGTCCTCGCGCCGCCCCGAGCGCTTCACCCACTCGCCGATCGACCGCTCCGACTTCCCACCGCCATAGACGTTGGCGGTGTCGATCATGTTCCCGCCGCGCTCGAGGTACCGCTCGATCATCGACCCGACGTGCGACGGATCGTCGGTGTTCAGTCCCATCGACCCCAGCACGACCCGCGAAACGGGGCGGTCCAGCCCCTCGATCTGTCCGTACTGCATCAGCCCTCCGTCTCCAGCTGCGCCGCTTCGATGCCGCGTTTCACGTCCCGCAGGAACATACCCGCCGGCGCCCCGTCCACCACGCGATGGTCGAACGAGAGCGAGAGAACGACCATCTGCCGGATGGCGAGTTCGTCGTTGTGCACCGCCGGCTTCTTCGCGATCCGTCCGATGCCCAGGATGGCGCACTGCGGCGGGTTCACGATCGGCGTGAACCCGTCCACCTCCTGTTGGCCCAGGTTCGTGACCGTGAATGTCCCACCCTGCAGCTCATCCGGCGTCAGCCGGTTCGCGCGTGCCCGCTCCGCCAGGTCGCCCAGCTCCTGTGAGATCGATTGCAGCGGCTTCTGGTCGGCGTCGTGGATCACGGGCACCACCAGCCCGCGCTCGAGCGCCACCGCCACCCCCACGTTGATCTCGTTCCACGCCACCACCCGATCGCCCTCGAAGCTCGCGTTCAGGAACGGATGGTCCCGCAGCGCGCGCGCCACGATGTGCACGATCAGGTCGGTGTACGACGGCGCCCGGTAGCCATATACCCGCGCCGCCGGCACCAGGTGGGAGCGCAGCTCGGCCAGCGCCGTCGCATCCGCCTCCGTCGTCAGCGTCAGCTGCGCCATCGACTGCAGCGACCCGTGCATG
>DASTZM010000450.1:0-6329 GCA_035764305.1 Chloroflexota bacterium
ACGTCGTCTGGCGCAAGTCGGACATCGACCTGCTGGTCATCGGCCGCGACGAGCACGCCTCCAGGCTCGTCTCCTCCGTCGCGCTCGTCGAGGACGGCGTCGACATCCACGCGTCCGTCTACCCGCGCAGCAAGTTCAAGCAGGCGATCGAGCGCACCGCCCACGGCGCCTTCATGCACTCCGCCTTCGCGCTCAGCACGCTCCTCTTCACCACCGACGACACGATTCGCGCCTACTACGACGACCTCGAGCGCATCGGCACGCACGACCGCCAGATGCGCATCATGGCGGCCGGATCCTCGGTGATCTACTTCCTCGCCAAGTCCGAGAAGTGGCTCGTCACGCGCGGCGACGTCAGCTACAGCTTCCTGTGGATCATGTACATGCTCCAGTACCTCGCCACCGTCGAGGTGCTCCTCCACAACCAGCTCACGACGCGTGAGGTGGTGCCCCAGGCGCTCGCGCTCAGTCCTGAGCTGTTCGGCCCGCTCTACCGCGACCTGATCCACCAGCCCAAGGACGCGGCGACGATCCGCACCGCGCTCGCCACGGTGCACAGGTACCTGGAAGACCGGCTGGACACCCTGTTTGGCCCCATCCTCGAGTACCTGCGCAGCGAGGGCGGCGCGCGCTCCATCTCCGAGCTCGACACGCACTTCGCGAAGCAGGCGCAGGATTGGCCGCTCAGCATCGCATGCGAGTGGCTCGCCGACAAGGGCGTCATCCACAAGGTCTCCTCCCCCATCCGCCTCCACCCCAAGAGCCAGGTCGCCCTCGACGAGGCGGCGTACTACTACGATGGCGTGGCCGCGCCGCACGGCGGACACGGCGGGGACGGGTGGGTGCGGCGCGGGCGCGCCACAGGCGACGAGCACCGCGAGGAGTCGCGGTGATGCGGGACACGATCAGCGTCCGCGGCGCTCGTGAGAACAACCTCAAGAATGTCGACGTCGACGTGCCGCGCGACGCGCTCGTCGTCTTCACCGGCCTCTCCGGCTCGGGCAAGTCCTCTCTCGCCTTCGAGACCATCTACGCCGAAGGGCAGCGTCGCTTCCTCGAGTCGCTCTCTGCTTTCTCGCGCAAGTTCGTCGACCAGCTCAAGAAGCCCGACGTCGACTTCGTCTACGGTCTCTCGCCGGTCATCTCCATCGAGCAGAAGACCGGCACCAAGAACCCGCGCTCCACCGTCGGCACGCTCACCGACGTCTACGACTACCTCCGCGTCCTCTACGCCACCAGCGGCACTCCCCACTGCCCGTACTGCCCTACTGGCTCCGCCGGTACCGCCAGCTCGCCCGGCGCGGCGGACCGCGTGCGCTCGCGGGAGATTCCCGTCCGCAGCCCCAACCAGCTCGCCGAGCATCTCCTCTCGCTCCCCGCCGGCACGCGCGTCGAGATCTCCGCGCCGATCGAGAAGATCTACGGCGAGGACTACCCCTACCTCTTCGCCGAGGTGCGCACCAAGGGCTGCCGGCGCATCCGCGTCGATGACGTCCTCATGGACCTGGGCGACGAGCTGGACCTCGACGAGGCCCACACCTACCGCCTCGAGGCCATCGTGGACACCATCGCGGTGCGTCCCGACCTGCACAAGAGCCTCGTCGTCTCCATCCGCAACGCGCTGCTGCTCGGCGAGGGCTTTCTGCGCCTGCGCCTGATTGACGACGGGGCCGTTCCCGACCAGTCGCGCTTCTTTGCGCCCGTCGCCTGCCCCGTACACGGCGTCGGAATGGGCGAGATGGAGCCGTTCTACTTCGCGTTCAACGAGCCGAGCAGCGCGTGCCCCACCTGCCTGGGGCTGGGCATCTACCTCCAGGTGCACACCGACCTCCTCGTCCCGGACAAGTCGCGCTCCATCCGCGGCGGCGCCTTCATCCCGGAGGCGTTCCGCTACGACAAAGACACGTGGGGCACACGCCAGCTGCACAGTGTCGCGCTGCACTACGGCTTCAGCCTGGACACACCCTTCCAGGACCTCCCCCCGCACGTCCTCGACGTGGTGCTCTACGGCACCAGGGGCGAGCGCATCCTTATCGTCCTGCCCGACGGCGCGACCAAGGGGGAGGAGCACGCCGGCAAGCTGATGCGCTTCGACGGCATCGTCAACCAGATCGAGCGCCGCTACCGCCACTACCGCCGCCGCCAGGTCGCTCACGACTGGATGGAGGAGTACCTCAAGAAGGTCATGGTCGAGCGCGTCTGCCCCGCCTGCCGTGGCGCCAAGCTCAAGTCCCAGCGTCTGCTGGTCACGCTGGGCGGTCAGACCATCGTCGCTCTGGGTGACCTCACGCTTGCCGAGCTCAAGGACTTTCTGCTCCGCCTGCCGCCCCTACGACGCCAGCCCGACGCCGGCCGGCACATCGTCAAAGAGATCGTCACGCGCCTCGACCTGATGCTCGACATCGGGCTCGACTACCTCAGCCTGAGCCGCAAGGCGGCCACACTCTCCGGCGGCGAGTCGCAGCGCGTGCGCCTGTCGGTGCAGATCGGGTCGGAGCTGATGGGCATGCTCTACGTGCTCGACGAGCCGTCCATCGGCCTCCACCCGCGCGACAACGAGCGCATGATCCACACGCTGCGCCGCCTGCGCGACATCGGCAACACCGTGATCGTCGTCGAGCACGACGAGGCCACCATCCGCGCCGCCGACCACATCGTCGAGCTCGGTCCGGGCGCCGGCATCCACGGCGGCGCGCTCGTCGCGTCGGGTCCTCCCGACGACGTGCTCGCCAACCCCGCTTCGCTCACCGCCCGCTACCTCGGCGGCGAGTCGCTCATCCCTACCCCACAGCGCCGCCGCACCCCCACCGGCAAAACCCTCGTCATCCGCGGCGCCGCCGAGAACAACCTCCGAGCGATTGACGTTTCCATCCCGCTCGGTCTCTTCGTCTGTGTCACCGGCGTCTCGGGGTCCGGCAAGTCGACGCTGGTCAACGAGGTCTTATTCAAGAAGCTCTACTCGGTCTTCCAAGACAGCCGCGTCCTGCCTGGCGCCCACGCCGGAGTCGACGGCATCGAGCACATCGCCGGCGTGATCGAGATCGACCAGTCCCCCATCGGGCGCATGCCCACCTCCAATCCCGCCACCTACGTCGGCGTCTATGACGCCATCCGCCAGCTCTTCGCCAACACTCCCGAAGCGAAGCTGCGCGGCTATGGCGCGTCGCGCTTCTCCTTCAACGTCAAGGGCGGCCGCTGCGAGGAGTGCGCCGGCCAGGGACTGATCACCACCGCGCTCCAGTTCATGCCCGAGGTCGAAACGCTCTGCCCCGTCTGCAAGGGGGCCCGCTACAACCCCGAGACGCTCGAGATCACCTACAAGGGAAAGACCATCGCCGACGTGCTCGATCTCTCGATCGAGGAAGCGGTGGCCTTCTTCGCGGACGCGCCGCTCGTCGCGCACAAGCTGGGCATGCTGCACGACCTGGGCATGGGGTACCTCAAGCTCGGACAGTCCTCCACCACTATCTCGGGCGGCGAGGCGCAGCGCGTCAAGCTCGCGCTCGAGCTGAGCAAGGTCAAGCGCGGCGCGCACAAGATGTACATCCTGGACGAGCCCACCACCGGCCTCCACCTCGCCGACATCCAGCGCCTGCTCGACAGCCTCCAACGCCTCGTCGACGCCGGGAACACCGTCGTCGTCATCGAGCACCACCTCGACGTCGTCAAGACCGCCGACTGGGTCATCGACCTCGGCCCCGAGGGCGGCGCCCGCGGCGGCCGCCTGGTCGCCGACGGTCCCCCCGAACGTGTCACCCAGGTACCCGAATCCTGGACCGGCCGCTACCTTGCGCCCCTCGTCGGGAGCCCGGCGGTGAAGCCCTCGTCCCTTCTAGACCCGGGGGCGGGGCGCACTCCTGCTACAGCGGCTGCCGCCCCGCGAATCCCGTATCCAGCTCGTGCCAGTACTCGATCTCGTCCTCGCCCAGCCGCCAGCACAGGTAGACCACGCGCTCGTCGCGCCGTGACCTGAAGTCCACCAGGCCGGTGCGCAAGTCCTTGATCTCCACCCCCATCTCCTGCACCTCGACCGCCCGCTCCTGAATCTCCTGTCCCAGGCGGTTCGCCTCGGCCAGCGCCTGCGCCGCCACCTTCCCCTCGTTGTCGTCGTGCTCCCCTCGACGCTTCCGCTCGCGCAGCTCCTCCAGGCGCTCCTGCAGCGCCCCCACCGCCATCATCCGCTCGCGGATCTCGGCCATCAGCTCGCGCACGCGCGGCAGCGCCGCGCGTGCCTCCTCGAGTGTGTACAGCCGCTCCTCCGCCTCGCGCTCCGCCATCTCGGGGAGTGTACGGCGGTCGGTGCGACGGCGGACCGGTCAGCCGCGCCGCCGACCGCGAGTCAGGGCACCCGAACCGTATGTGGGCGCCGCGCGCGGCGGAACGCGCCCTCGATGTACGAAGGCTGCAGCCCCGAAGCCCAGTAGGTCAGCGCGCCCTGGTTGGGCTGCGTCGTCTCGCGATTCGTGCTGAGCACGCGCGCGCCGCCCACCTCGCGGAACTCAATCCACCCCGCCCACGTCCCGTCGCCCCGCTGCACCCCAACCACCACCGGCAGGTAGAGCGCGCCGTCGCTATCCTGGATCGGGTTGGCGAATTCGAACAACGGCAGCACTGGCCCCACAGTCTCGTCCACCGGCAGCGGCTCGACCGCGTACACCGAGGACGCCGCGTGCACGACGATCCGCGCGTAGCCCGGCGTCGTCGCCTCCAGCCTGCGCAGCGCTCGCTCGCAGAATTCGCACGCGTCGAAGCGCGCCACCGTGCCCGTGCCATGGCTCACCACCACCGTCGAGTGCAGGCTCGCAGCCTGGCGCGCGCACAGCCCGCAGTCGCCCAGCATCGCGGGCTGGGCCGAGAGGGAGATCGTCGAGAGATCAGTGGTCGCCATCGTGCTCCAATCACAATGCACTAGATGTGCCATCCGGGTGAATCCGCGACCACCGCGGTCCGATCGGACGCACGACCGACTACTTGTGACCCACGCGCAACCCATCCGTAGCGGCCCGCCGACCTCACCCGTCCGAGACCCGTCCCCGACTAGCCGCGCGCGGCGAGGCGCCGCACCGCCCGCTCCCCGGCGGTGACCGCGTCGTCGTCGGGAATCTCCTCGCCATAGCGGACGCGCGAGTACAGCGCCGTCACCGCGTCCAGCTCGGCGGCGCGCGCGCCGAACGGCTGCACCTCCGCCAGCGCCGCCTCATACTCGCGCGGCGTCTCGTCGTCGTCACGCGGCCGGCCGGCGCGACTCCCCAGTCGCTGCACGCGCCGGTACAGCAGCCGAACCCGGCGCACACCGGCGTCCCCTTCCACCGCCGCGCGGCGCTGCCGGCGCCGTCGCTCAGCCAGCCGGCGCGCCGCCGCGCGCCACGTCTCTTCCAGAGTTGGCCACACGAAGTCGCGCTCCTCCGGCACGTCGTCGTCGGCGATGGCCACGCGCAGTCGCTGCGTCGCCCGCGTCAGCAGGAGCAGCAGCAGCGTCACCAGCGCCTCCGCCGCCAGCGCCGCCACGACCGAGAGCAGCCAGTCCAGCGACCCCGCCTCGTCCGCCACCGGTCGCACCGGCACTGGCGTGCCCCGCAGCGCGGCGCCCGATCCCGCCGCGCCCGGAAGCTCGCCCACCACCCCGGACTGCAGCTGCGCCGCGATCTGGTTCCATAGCCCCTCGACGAACGCGACAAGCGCGCCGAGCAGCCGCACCGGCGCCCCGAGCCATCCCACCACGCGCCCCACCGCGCCCGCGGACAGCGCTCGCACCACCCCCACCGACGCGAGCAGCAGCGCCAGCACGGACCCTCCCAGCAGCACCCCCCACCGGCCGCCGACCTCCAGCGGAACGATCCCGTCGATCTCTCGCTCCCGCCGGATGTCCAGCACGCGCGCCAGCGGCATGCCCGCCAGCCCGGCGCCAAGCGTGACCAGCGCCGCCGCCGCCAGCCGTGCCAGTGCCGGCGTGAGCGCGCTCCCCGCCAGTGCCGCCAGCACGAACAGCACCGCCAGCGCCGTCGCGCCCGTGCGGAAGGACGCCTCGATCCGCCCCAGCGCCGGTCGGGGCCACGCCACCGCCCCACCCCGCCACCACGCCGCCAGGACAAGCGCGCCCGCCAGCAGCCCCCGCGTCAGCAGCGCGTCGTCCACCAGCGGCACCCACCCGGCCTCCCACGGCCACCGCCCGCCGCGCGCCTGCCACCACGCCACCGTCGCCGCGCCCCACGCGCACGCCAGCCCCGCGACGAGCGCGAGCAGTCTTGCCCACCCCGGCCTCAGCCGCGCGCGCAGCGCGCCGCGCAGCGCCGCCGAGGCCAGCAGCAGCGCGGTCAGCGCCGCCGGCG
>DASTZM010000451.1:0-5755 GCA_035764305.1 Chloroflexota bacterium
GATGCTACGGCGCGGGTAGTATGTGCGCCCCGAGTGGCAGAACCCCGTGCCGCAGGGGAACGACCTGCACGACGTCGAGTTCGTCGACGCCAACGTGGGTTGGGCGGTGGGGAAGGGCGGGATTATCATGCGCACAACCGACGGCGGCGCGGGCTGGACCATCCAGAACTCGGGCACGCCGTTTGGCCTGCTGGGCCTGGCCGTGCGCGATGGGCAGACGGCAATCGCGGTTGGCGACCGGGGGACGATCGTGAAGACGGTCGACGGTGGCGCGACGTGGGGGCTGCGTCCGGCACCCGGCCCCAACCTGCTCATCGACGTGGCGTACGCGCCGGACAACCCGTCGGTCATCTTCGCGGTCGGGCTGGACGGCACAGTGCTGAAGAGCGAAGACGGCGGCGACGCATGGCGGCGCACGACGCCGCTGGGAAACGTGGGGCTGCGCGGCGTGCAGTTCGTGAACGAGCGCGTCGGATACATCCTGGGCGCGGGGGCGAACCTTGCGGCGACACGCGACGGCGGCGCGACGTGGACGCAACTGCCGACGCCGAAAGAACGCTCGATCCGGTCGTTCGTGTTCACCGGCGAGGCGAGCGGGTTTGCGGTAGGCGACGGCGGCCTCTTGCTCCGGACAGGCGATGGCGGCGAGACGTGGACGGCGCTCGTCTCGCCGACGGCGGCGGACCTGTACTCGGTGGCGGCCGTCGACGAGCGGACGATGCACGCCGTGGGCGACGGCGGGACGATCGTCAAAAGCGTGGATGGCGGCGCGACATGGGCGCAGCTGCCCGAACCGCGCCCGGCGTCGACGAAGCTGGTGCGGATCGTCGCGATCCCTGGCACGCAGGGGCAGCGCGCGTTCGTGGTGGGCTTCAACGGGACGCAGCTGCGCACCGCCGACGCGGGCGTCTCGTGGACCAGCCTGTCGACGTCGCCGCGCGGGACGCTGCGCTCGGTGAAGTTCGTGACGCAGGACACGGTGGTCGCGGTGGGGGAGCGGGGGACGATTGTCAAGAGCGTGGACCGCGGCAACACGTGGCGCCCGGTGCGTTCCGGGACGCAGCGCGACCTGAACGACGTGCAGTTCTTCACGCGTCAGATCGGGTTCGCGGTGGGCGACGGCGGCACGATTCTGCGCTCTGACGACACGGGCGAGACGTGGCGCCAGGTGAAGTCGCCGGTTGGGCTAAACCTGCGCGCGATCGGGCTGGCGGGTGACCCGGAGACCGGCCGTCTCGACGTCGGGCTGATCGGCGGCGACACCAACCTGGTGCTGCGGTCGACGGATCAGGGGAACAGCTGGCTGGAGAGCCGGCTGCCGGGCGGCAACGACCGGATCTACTCGGTGCACTTCCCCGAGCCGCGGGTGGGCTACGTGGGCGGGCTGCAGACCATCTGGCAGACGACGGACTTTGGGCGGACGTGGCGCGTGGTGGCGGGCGGGCAGGCGGCGCCGCGCGATCCGCTGGGATTCTCGTTCCCGAGCGTCAACCGTGGGTTCGCGGTGGGGCAGCAGGGGCAGATCTTCCGCACGGACGACGGCGGGACGACGTGGACGCGCCAGACGAGCGGTACGACGCAGCGGCTGCGCGGCGTGCAGTTCCAGGACGAGAACACGGGCTACGCCGTCGGCGATGACGGAACGATCCTGGTGACGAACAACGGCGGCGACACGTGGCGGCCAGTGAACTCGGGGACGCACCTGGCGTTCTGGCGTGTGCAGTTCATCAGCGCGGGCGTGGGGCTGGCGGTGGGTGAAGGCGGCGTGGTGCTCAAGACGGTCAGCGCCGGGCTGCCGACGCACGAGCTGCCGCCGGCGGTAGCGGCGGTGTCTCCCACGGACAACCAGACCAACGTGGTGGACGAGCGGGTGCGGATCACGTTCACGAAGGACATCTCGTTCTCGCCGGGCGACTACGCCGAGCTCGGCCGGTTGCAACTGCGCGACCTGGCGGGCCGGTTTGTGCCCGGTACGGCGAGCTACGACGCGGGGAATCGTGAGGTGCAGCTCCGGCCGGCGCAACCGCTGCCGGCGGGGGGCACCTACACGCTGACCGTGGCGGGAGGCGAGGGCGGCGTCACGGACCTGGAAGGGCGGCGGATGATCTTCTCCTTTCGCAGCACGTTCCGGACGGCGTGCGAGCTGGAGAGCGCCGGCGGGTTCGGGAAGCTGATCGCGCTCGACGTAAGCGTGCGCGACCGGATCGGTTGCCCTCTGAACGAGGGTCACGCGCTCCAGGCAGTGGAGCAGGTCTTCGAGCGCGGCCACATGCTCTGGCGCGGGGACGCGCGGCAGATCGTGGTGTCCTTCTTCAACGACGGGCGATGGGCGACGTTCGCGGACACCTATCGCGAGGGGGAAACGCTCTCGCGCTCACGCGCGCCGGAAGGACTGCTCGTGCCCGAGCGCGGCTTCGGCAAGCTGTGGCGCGAGCAGCCGGGCCTGCGGGACCGTCTGGGGTGGGCGGTGGGGCCCGAGCGAAAGTTTGACGGCTGGCTGCAGGACTACTCGGGCGGCTACATGGTGTGGACTGGCAGCGAGCAGTGGCTGGTCCGCGTGCATTTCGCGGACGGGACGACGTCGGTGGCGGTCGACCCGAACACGCCTCCCGAAACGTCGACCATCCCGGCGGGTTTCCTGGAGCAGTCGAGCGCAGTGAGCGACTGCACGCGCTACCAGTCGGTGAGCGCGGGATGCCTCGAGTTCCCCGACGGCTACATCTGGCCGGTGTCGGACACGATCACGGGCCAGGAGGAGCACGGCGAGTGGCAGGGACGGAAGATCGTGGCGTTCGTCGGCCAGAAGGCGACCTACGAGCACATCCTGGGGACGCGGCTGGTTCGCATCGTGCCGAAGGCGCCCGCGCTGCCCACACCTACGTCGACGCCGGCGCGGTAGGGCCGCGCCGGACGCGGTGCTAGCCGAAGCCGAGGGCAGCTGCCACTCGGCCGGCCGTTAGCGGGCGTCGAGGACCCAGCCCTTCTCGCCGTCGACCGTGACGCGCTGCCCCTCGCGGAGGCGCTGGGTGGCGTCCCTGGTCTGGAAGACGGCGGGCACACCGTACTCGCGGCAGGTCAGCATGGCGTGCTGGAACAGGACGCCCTGATCGAGCACGACGGCGGCGACGGTGGGGAAGACGGGGGTCCAGAGCGGGCCCGCGTTGCGGGCGACGAGGACGTCCCCCTCCGCGACGTTGGGGACGAGGTCGTCGTGCGGGACGAGACGGACGATGCCGGTGGCGACGCCTTTGGAGCCTGGGGAACCCTTGACGAGCAGATTGGATGGTGTGGGCTCAGGCGGCCTGGGCGTGGTCTCGGCGGAGCGGGCGGGGCGACCCATGGGGCCGAAGCCGGCCTCGGGCGGCGGCGGCGATGAAAGGTCGCCGATGGCGGGCGGTGGAGTGAGCTGCTGGCACCAGGCGTGGTGGGCTCGGCGCGCGGCGAGGAGGGCCGACCAGTGGGACAGGCTCGTCGAGTCCGGTGGAGAGTCCGTCGATCGGAGGGCGAGGCTGAGCTCGTGGGTGTGGAGCCACCACACGTCGTCCGGAGAGGCAAGGATGCCGGTGGCGGCGAGGCGGCGTGCGACGGCCGAGATGGACCGGTGCAGGAGGGCGCTGGAAGCAGAGTCGATCTTCAGGTTGTGATCTTCAAAGACGACCTGGTGGGCACGGGCGGCTGCGAGCCAGAAGTCGAACCGGGAGCGGGTCGCGTCGTCGGGCAGCAAGGAGCGCAGCTCGGCGGCGCGGCGGTCGCGTTCGGCGACGGCGGCGCGGCGCGCGGCGAGAAGGGCGTCCAAGTCCTGGGGAACGTACTTTTGGACGAGCTCGACGACGAGCGATGGCTGCTCGCGCCAGCCGGGGAGGATCTGGCTGCGCTCGGTGCCGAAGCCGGCGCCGCTGCGGAGGCCCTGCGTCTCGAGCAGCACGTCGAGCTGGGCGAGGAAGGCGGTGCCGCTGGGGGTGGTGGGGAGCGAGTCGAGCGCGTGCTGGGCGGTGGCGGAGAGGAAGAGAGCGCGGAGGGCGGGCTCGCGCTGGACGAGACGTGCCAGGTCGATCAGGCCGTCGATGGCGTCGGTGAGGAGGTTGGGCTCGTAGGTGAGGAGCGCGCGGATCTCGTTGTCGAGATCTTCGTCCGACGTGGGGGCTGGAAGGTGCTCCCGGTAGAAGCGCGTGAACCGGAGGACGGGGTTGTCCTGAGGTTGAGTCCAGTGCTCGGTCCAGAGTCGCTCGTACCAGGCGAGGGTCTGCTCGAAGTGCGTGGCGAGGTCGGTGGACGATAGGGAGTCGGGGGCGACCGCGGCGAGTCGGGCGTTACCAGCGTCGATGGCAGGGAAGGCGACGACGCGGCGGTAGGTCTCGCCGCGCTCCGCGAGGCCGGCGCCGACCTGCTCCATGGCGTCGCGGCGGAGCGCCTGGTCGGACTCGGGACGGGGGTTGGCGACCTCGGCCTGGTACTCGTAGCCGTTGACGTGAAGGACCACGCGATAGCGCGGCCGGCCGCAGATGACGGCGGCGCGCTCGAAGGTCCCGGCCCAGATGAGACGCACGTCGCGCTCCAGCGGGCGGATGACCTCGGCGCGGCGCTGGTCAACGCTGCGGAGCTGCCACTGGCGCTGGGGGGCTTCGGGGGTGGGCCATTCGAAGGGGAAGGTGGCGGACGGGCCGACGACGCGCGGGGCGGCGTCCGGCGACGGGATGAGCGGCGCAACTGAGGGTGCAGCGGTGGGGGCGGCGGCGGCGATGGTGGTGATGGGGCGTGCCTGGAGGAGCCAGACCGTTCCGCCGGCGATGGCCCACTCGACGTCGGCCGGACCGCTGGTGACGGCCTCGGCGCGCAACGCGAGGGCGGCGACAGCAGCGGCGTGCTCGGAGGTGAGGCTGGGGGCGCGGTGCAGATGGTCGGGGAGGGGCTCGCGAGGCGCGTCTGGACCGGCGCCGGTGCGGCTGGCCTTGAGGCCGACGTGCTGCTCGACGACGGCGAGGGTCTCGCGGTCGAGCACCCAGGTGTCGGCTTCGACCTCGCCGTCGACGATAGACTGGCCGAGGCCCCAGCCCGAGTTGATGAGCACGCGCGTGCTGTCGCCGGTGGTGGGGTGGGCGGTGAAGGCGACGCCGGCGGCGTCGGCGTCGACGAGCTTTTGAACGAGCACGGCCATGCGCGGGGGAGGGAGCGCCGCGCCGGTGCGAGTCTCGTAGTGGCGGCGGTAGGAGGCGGCGTTCTCGGACCAAAGGGAGGCCCAGCAGCGGGCGATGTAGGTGAGCAGCGGCGCTTCACCGCACACATGGAGGAAGGTGTCGTACTGGCCGGCGAAGCTGGCGCCGGCGAGGTCTTCGGCCGCGGCGGAGGAGCGCACGACGACGCGCGGCTGGGACTCGCCAGTGCGGGCGGCGAGGTCGCGATAGGCGCGGATGATCTGGTCAACGGCCTCGAGCTGCAGTGGATCGGCGGCGCGCGAGGAGTCGTCGTGGAAGGCGTTTGGCGTGACGACGAAACCGGGCGGCACGGGCAGCCCGGCCGCAAGGGCCCGGGCGAGGGGCGCGGCCTTCCCTCCCAGCTGAGACTGGTCGCCTGGTGAGTCGAGCCACTGAATGCAGCTCTGGCTCGTACTGCGCGGCTTGGCGCGCGCGGTCGCGGGGCGAGGCATGGCGCCTACGATAGCGGAACCAGGTTGAGATCGTGGAGAGACGGGAGCGGGGCGAGCCCATTCAGGTGGCGAGAACCACGCCCCTGTCGATGCCGGCGGCAGCGTCGCGCG